>JBBSIW010000085.1:0-8642 GCA_038231895.1 Solirubrobacterales bacterium
GCCGCCTCGGCCGCCAGTGCGTCGAGGCGCACCAGCTCGTGCGGGCCCTGCGCCGCCTCCTCGCGCTCGAGCGCGAGCCGGTCCTCGAGCCGGCGACCCCGCCGCGCGGCGTCGAGCTCGAGATCGGCGAGCACGTCCGCATCGGGCCCGTGGGCGGCGATGTAGGCGGCGTTGCCGCGCAGCGATGTGAGCGGCGTTCGCAGCTCGTGCGAGGCGTCGGCCAGGAAGCGGCGCTCGGTCTGCTGGGCGCGCTCGAGTGCGCCCAACATGCGGGTGAGGGTGCGCGAGAGCTCGCCGACCCCGACCGAGGACGAGGTCGGGGTGTCCGGCAGCCGGCGCGCGGGGTCGCCGGTGCGCTCGATGTCACCCGCGGCCGCCGAGAGGCGGCGGAGGGGCCGCAGGCCTCGCCCGGTCAGCAGCGCGGCGGCGAGGGCGCCCAGCAGGGCAGCGCCGCCCGCGCTCAGGGCGATGAGGCCGCGCAGGCGATCCAGGGTGTCATCGATCTCCGACACGCTCGAGCCCACGAGCACCGCGCCGCCCGCCGCCGGGCCGCCCGCGTCGGCGATCGGCGCGATGTGGAGGCGGATGGGCTCGGTGCCCAGGCGCGCGTCCAGAAACCCCGCGCGCCCGCTCTGCACGACGCGGCGCTCGAGGGCCCCGCCGGGGAGCAGCCGCCCACCCAGCGAGGAGGACCGCGCCACGATGCGCAGCCGCCGGTCGACGACCTGCACAGAGATCTCTCTTCCGCCCAGCGGGGCGTCCAGCGTCCCGGGCGTGGTGAGCAGGGCCGGCGCAGCCACGCTGAGGCGCGCCACCTGCGTCGCGCGCTGTCGTAACGACCGGTCCAGGGACGAATGCAGCTGGTCGGAGAGCAGGAGCTCCACGCTCACCCCGAGGATCGCCACGGCGGCCAGCGTGGCGAGCGCCGCCGCTCCCACCAGCCGGGCGCGGAGCGTCCGCGGCCTCGGCACGTGACTCACCGCCGCAGCGTGAAGCCGACGCCGCGAACCGTATGGATGACCGGCGGCTCGCCCAGCTTGCGCCGCAGGTAGCCGATGTAGGTGTCGACGACGTTCTCGCTCACCCCCGTGTCCCAGACCTCCTCGATGGCCATCTCCCGGGAGACCACCGCGCGCGGGTGGCGCATCAGGAGCTCGAGCAGGGCGCACTCGCGTTCGGTGAGCTCGATCTCGCGCCCATCGCGCCTCACCGCACGTCGGGACACGTCGAGCGTGAGGTCGGCCGCGGCGAGCTGCAGGGTGGGCGCCTGGCCGCGCCGGGCCAGCGCTCGCAGGCGGGCGGTGAGCTCGGGAACGGCGAACGGCTTGACCAGGTAGTCGTCGGCTCCGGCGTCGAGCCCCATCACGCGATCGGCTACGGAATCGTGCGCGGTGAGCAGCAAGATCGGGGCCGCCAGGCCCTTCTCGCGCAGGCGCCGGCACACCGCGAGGCCGTCCATCCCGGGCATGGCCACGTCGAGGATCACGACATCGGGCGTGCTCCGCTCCACCTCCGCGAGGGCGCGTCCCCCGTCGGCGACCGTGGTCACCTCGTGGCCGTCGGCCTCCAGCGTTCGCGCGAGCATCCGTCGCACCGGGGCATCGTCGTCGACGACCAGGACGCGGTCGCTCATGGTGCTCAGCATCGCAGACGGCGCGGCCTCGCCACGGAGGCGTCGAGGCGCTACCCTCGCGCGCCCGTGGTCGGTGACGATGCCCAGGGCGACCCGATCGGGCCCAGCGGGTCCGCCCCACCCTGTCCACCTTGTCGTGGAACGGGCCGCGTGATCTCCAATCTGGGCGGAGCACCGCAGGATCTGGAGTGCCCGTGGTGCGAGGGATCGGGCCGCCTGCTCACCGATCACGATGCCCAGGCGGCGCGACGAGCCGGGCAGGAGGCCGGCGGGGAAGCCTGAGGCGGCACGCCCGCAGTGGACGGATCGACGGCTCCGGCCGCTGCGACTGGAGCCACGGCGAGCGGCGGTCGATGCCCGCCTGGGATGGCGAACTTGCACTCACGAGTGGCGGCCTCTCGGATGACGGTGCTTGTCCTCGTGGCCACGAGCGCGCTCCTCCTCGCACTTGCCCCGAGCGCGGGCGCGGACGGCTGCGGCACGCAGCTGCCGCGGCGGGGAACGCCGGCGGTGATATGCCCGGCCCAGGCCAGCTTCACCTACGCCCCGTCCAGCTCACCGAGCGCGCCGGTCGCTCCGGGCGACAGCGTCGACTTCGACGGGACCGCGTCAAAGGGCGCCGACGGCGCCTCGGTCGCTACGTACGAGTGGGATTGGGGCACGGGAACGTTTGGGTCCACGAGCGCGTCGCCCGTGGCCACCCACGTCTTCGCCACGCGCGGGGCCTACGTCGTCAGGCTGCGGATCACCGACACCGGCGCGCCGGCGGCCACGTCGACTACGGCCCGCACCGTCTACGTCGGCGCCGCACCCACCGCGAGCTTCACGGCGGACCGCCAGGCCACTTCCCAGCACCAGGCCGTCAACTTCTCAGGGACCGCGAGCGAGCCCGGATACGCCGGCCCCTTCTCCTATCGCTGGGACTTCGATGGCGACGGCACCTATGACGACAGCGCATCGGGCGCGTCGGCCGCGCACGTCTACGCGACCGCCGGGAGCTATTCGCCAAAGGTCGAGGTCACCGATGACATCGGCGTCACGGCCACCTACACGCTCCCCGCGCCGATCGTCGCCAGCAACCAGCCGCCGGTGGCCCGGGTCTCGCTGTCGGCCTCGAGCGTCCCCGCCGGTGGCTCGATCACCCTTGATGGCTTCGCCTCCTCGGACGCCGACAGTGGCGGGGCCCTCACCTACGCGTGGGACCTGGACGGAGACGGCGGATTTGAGATGGCCGTGGCCCCGGCCGTCATATCGCACTCGTTCCCCAACCCGGGGCTCTACAACATCCACCTCCGTGTGACCGATGTCGACGGCGGCACTGGCGTGGCGAGCGCCACCCTCACCGTGACCGCCCCATCCGGCGGCGGAAACGGCACGATCGATGGCGGAGGCCCACTGGGCACGGGCGGCGACGGGTCGGGCACCGGTACCGGCACCGGCGCGGGGACCGGCCCCGGCAGCGGCCCCACGAGCTCGAACGCCTTCACCGCGGGGCTGGCCGGAAGCGCGATCCAGAAGGTCAAGGCCGTGCGCAAGCGCGGCCTCGTACTGAGCTGCACGGCGTCGCGCGCGGCCACCTGCTCGGTCGCGGCGTGGATCAGCGCAAAGGTCGCCAGGCGGCTCAGCCTGCGCGTGCGCGGCAAGCGGCCCGTGAAGCTCGGCTCTGCGTCGGCGAAGGTCCTTCCCAGGCGTGCCACGACGCTCGCCCTCAAGGCGAAAGGGCAGCTGGGCAGCGTGCTGCGACGCACGACGACGCTTCGGATCACCGTGCAGGGCACGGCCAGCGACGGCTCGGGCCACACCACCGGGCTGAGGCGCGCGGTCATCGTCCGCCGCTGAGCTGCTGACGCTGCAACGAGCGTCCAGTTCACTCAAGTCACCTGGTGTGCGGGTCGATACGACCCTTGCCAGAACCGAGGTGCACGGATGACCGAGGGATATGGCAGGTAACAGGCCCATACGGATCCATCAAGGAGGATCACAATGCTGCACAAGCTGCGCCAGCGCGCCGAGGAAGAGAAGGGCTTTACCCTGATCGAGCTCCTCGTCGTCATTCTGATCATCGGCATTTTGGCCGCGATCGCGCTGCCCACGTTTTTGGGTCAGCAGAAGAAGGGTCAGGACGCTTCGGCGAAGTCCGATGCTCGTAACCTGGTTTCTCACGTGGAGTCGTGTTTCGCGGACTCCCAGACCTATGTCAGCTGTGCGACGGCGGCCCAGTTGGGAACGACCGGACTGAGCATCGGCAGCAGTCAAGGTCAGGTCGAGGTCACCGGTCCCGCGGCTGATGGCTACACCGTCGTCGGACACTCGAAGTCCGGTGGCAACTTCTCGATCGTGAAGGCTGCGGGTGGCGCACCGACTCGCACCTGTACTCCCACGAACTCGGGAGCCTGCCCCTCAACCGGCAACTGGTAGCCGATCGCTCCAAGACACGTGATCGCGCGAGGCGGGCTCCCGGGCCCGCCTCGTCGCGTTCTTGTAAGACCCCCAGTGCCGAACCGCCGCCCAGCTAGGAAGCGCCGGCCTGAGCGTGGGCATTGGCCGGGGCCAGGTTGAGGTCACCTCCGGCGCTGGCATCAACTGCACGATCGTGGGCCACTCCAAGACCGGGAATGACTTCACGATCGCCAAGTCCACCGGCGATGCGCCGGTTCGGTCCTGCAGTACCGCGGGCCAGGGTGGTTGCCCCTCCGGCGGCAGCTGGTAGCCGGCCCGACTCGCGACAGGCGGTCGCGGACCGGCTCCTCGGGTCTTGCTTGGTCGTCCAGGCGTTGGGGGCTGCTCGTCAGCGTCAAGGCAGGCCCATGCAATGCCGATGCCTCCACACGATGCGACTGGCCTCCGTTCCATTGCTTTCCGCGTGCGCCCAGGCCTGCGCGCGCCTGCGGCGCGACGAACGCGGCTCGTTCCTGGTTGAGGTCTCGGTCACGGCGGTGATCGTGGTCGTCGTGGCTCTGGGCACCTTTGCCGCCTTCGACGGGGCCTCCGCCAGCTCCGCCAACGTCAAGTCGCGCGGTGTGGGGGCCGGGCTGGCCCAGCAGGATCAGGAACGGCTCCGGGCATTCAACTCGACCACCCTCTCCAATCTCCGCGAGTCCCGGACCCAGTCGGTTGCGGGCGTGCCCTACACGATCGCGTCGCGTGCCGACTGGGTAACCGACTCGACGGGGAGCACGAGCTGCGGCCCCGCCGGCGCCAACGCCCAGGCCAACTACATCGCGATCACCTCGACGGTCACCTGGCCGAACATGAACGAGGTCAAGCCGGTCGTGGTCAAGAGCCTGATCGCGCCTCCCAACGGCTCGTTCGGGGCCAATCAGGGGAGCCTGTGCGTCCAGGTGGTTTGCAACACGACGGGAGTGTCCGGAGTGAGCGTGAGCCTCGCCGGTCCCGGCACCTTCGGCGACGTCACCGACTCGACCGGCAGCGTCTTCTTCGGCTACATCCCGACTGGCAACTACACGGTGACCGCGCAGGACACCGGGCTCGACCGCGCCGGCAACTCCCCGCCATCCAGGCAGGCAAGCGTCGTGGGGGGCACCACGTCGACCATCACGCTCGACGACTGTCAGCCGGGAGCCCTGCGAGTCAAGTTCGACACCCAGCGCCTGGGCGAGGCTGCACCGAAGGCCTCGCGCAACAAGTTCGGCTTCTCGCTGGGCAACTCGGGTCTCGTGGCGCCGAGCTTTCGCATGTTCTTCAACGCCGCCAACTACAGTGGCCTCTACGGCGAGCAGGCGCCCGCCCCCGGCCCGAGCGACGGCACCGCCACCTTCGCCGCGCCCGGCCTCTATCCATTCAGCCCCGAGCCCTATTCCGCGTGGGCCGGCAACTGCTTCGCCGAGCGCCCGGACCAGATCAGCCCGGGGGGGGCCGTGGTCCAGCAGCTCATCACTTCGGGTGTCACCGCCGGGCCAATCACCCTACGTCAGCCGGCAGTCAACGTCGTGGTCCAGCAGCCCAACGGCACCATCTCGGTCGGCGCGCGCGTGCGGGCGACGGCGAAGTCGCCGGGCTGCGGCGGCACCGTCGACCTGGGTGAGACGAACGCGGCTGGCCAGCTCGACGAGCCCGGGCTGCCGTACGGGATCTACGACATTTGCGCCGACAAGAACCCCGGCAACGCCCTGATCGTGAAGACCAATGTAAGCGTCAACAACCCCAATGGCACGGCACAGCTGACCTTCCAGCTTCCGAACACCGGCGGGTCCTACTGCCCGTGAGCCGCCTGCGCCCAATCGCCCGCCGCGTGCGTCGGGACCAAGGTGGCTTCACCCTGGTCGAGCTGCTCTCGAGCATGGCGGTGGGGATGGTCGTCTTGTTCGCCATCTTCGGCCTGCTGGATTACACCGTGTCGGCCCAGCACAAGGTCGAGGATCGGGTTGACGCTGTGCAGCGGGGTCGCAACGCGATGGAGGTGATCACCCAACAGCTGCGCTCACAGATCTGCCTTGGGCCGGGCTATCCGGCGATCACCGCCGCGAACGACAACAGCGTGACTTTCTACACCGATCTGGGCGGCGACACGCCCAAGCTTCAGCGGCGCACGATCGCCTTAGACCCCGCCACCGGCACGGTCACAGAGACCGATTGGAACATGAGCGGCACCATTCCCACGGCGCCCACCTTCACGCTCGCGCGCACGGTCAACCTCGCCACCAACCTCGTGGGCGTGACGGGAACGCCGTTCCTCCGCTACTACGCCTTCACCCCGAACCCCGTCACGCCGAACCTGCTGCTCGGCTCGCCGCTGTCGGACAGCGACGAGGCACGAACGGTGAAGATCGGCGTGTCCTTCGTCGCCCGGCCGACTCGGGGCGGCAACCTCACAAACCAGGTGCCCACCACGTTCCAGAACGAGGTGTACGTGCGTACGTCGGACTCCTCAGACCCCGACCACAGCCCGCAATGCATCTGATGCTCCTCCGCATCCGGCGCTGCCTGGCCGGCGAAGGCGGCTTCACGATGATCGCGATGTTCGGGGCGCTCACGGTCATCACGCTGATGACGATCGCGGCCGTGTCGTTCGCTCAGAATGACCAGCCGCTCGCGCGCGTGGACCAGGACAAGAAGATCGCATACTCGGCCGCCGAGGCGGGGATCGCCGACTACTTCTTTCATCTCAACCAGGACAACTCGTACTGGGCGAAGTGCGCTGGCGTGTCAGCTCCCAGCGCGGTCAACCAGGCGTGGAACGGCGTTGGCACCGACCCCCGTGCGAACAAGCGCAACGTCCCGGGCTCGGCGGCGTGGTACACGCTTGAGGTCCTTCCGGCGAACGGCTACAGCCAGTGCGATCCGAGCAACGCGACGGCGTCGATGATCGATGCATCGACCGGGACGTTCCGGATCCGCGCGACCGGACACTCGCGCGGCGCCAAGCGAAGCATCGTGACCACTTTCAAGCGTAAGAACTTCCTGGACTTCCTCTACTTCACCGATTACGAGACCGCCGATCCCACGTGGTACGTGCTCGATACCAACAACCAGCCGACGCGCAGTGGCACCTCTCCGAGCTGGGCGGGGCCCGACTACGTGACCTGGGGCGGGCAGAACTGCCCTGTCTACTGGCGTCAGGGACGCGGCAGCCTGCAATTCACCGGCCAGATCTTCACCAGCGGCAGTTGGCAGAGCTTCTCCGACAAATGCACCGAGATCCAGTTCGCACCCGGCGACCAGATCCGCGGGCCCTTTCACACCAACGACGAGATCCTGGTCTGCGGCGCTCCGACGTTCGGCCGCAACGCGCAGGACCGCATCGAGGTCTCGGGCCCCGGCTGGCGGGGCAACTGCGGCGGCAGCAACCCCAACTTCGTTGGCACCTGGACGCCCAACGCGCCTCTGCTCACCTTGCCGCCGACCGACGACTCGCTGAGCACCGTCGCCGCTCCGGCCTACCGCTTCACGGGGACCACGATCATCACGCTCAACGGGGCGAACATGTTAGTCACCAACCTGGCTATGGGCCTCAACAACGTCACGATGGCCCTGCCCTCAGATGGCGTCATCTACGTTGGGAACGGGACGTGCGGGGTCGGCTATCAGCCCCTCAACCCCTACGGGGACCCGGTGGGGTGCGGGAACGTCTACGTCAAGGGCTCGTACTCCAAGGATCTCACGATCGCCAGCGCGAAGGACATCGTGGCCCTCGACGGCATCACGAAGAGCGGCGACGTCATGCTGGGGCTGATCGCCAACAACTTCGTGCGGATTTACCACCCGGTCATCCGCAACGATGCGAGCAATCCGTACAACTGCACGAACGCCGCCGGCTACCAACAGAACATCACGCTGGACGCGGCGATCCTCTCGCTCCAGCACTCGTTCACCGTCGACAACTATTACTGCGGCGCGGCCCTCGGGACCCTTTCGGTCAACGGCGTCATCGGCCAGAAGTTCCGCGGCCCGGTGGGCCGGGGGGGCGGAGGCGTCGTCGTCAACGGCTACACCAAGAACTACAACTATGACGACCGCATGCGCTTCCGCTCGCCCCCGCATTTCCTGGACCCCGTGCAGGCGTCCTGGCGGATCTCCCGCTACACCGAGCAGATCCCGGCGCGCTGAAGCCGTCCGGGCGATGGACTGGACGGCGAGGTGGCGCTCAACCCGTCGCGGCGGCCTGCCGACATAGGCCACAGGCCGATGCTCTTCGCGATCGCACCTCTGGCCGGGCTGGCGTTCGGCTCCTTCGTCAACGTCGTCGCCTACCGGCTGCCGCGCCGCGAGTCCCTGGTGAGCCCGCGCTCGCGCTGTCCTCACTGCGCCTCCCAGGTGCGCTCCTACGACAACCTCCCGGTGGTCTCCTGGCTGCTGCTGCACGGACGCTGTCGGGACTGCAGGGCGCGGATCTCTCCCCGCTATCCGGTCGTCGAGGCGGCCATGGCGCTCTTGTGGGTGGCCGTGGTGCTCGCGAAGGGCTCGGTCGCCTCGATCGCGCTGGGGCTGGCGTTCGTGACCGTCCTGGTCCCCGTCGTGCTGATCGATCTCGAGCACCGCATCATTCCCA
>JBBSIW010000086.1:0-8506 GCA_038231895.1 Solirubrobacterales bacterium
GCCCAGACGGCGGCTCGGGCAGCTGCGGCTCGATCAGCTCCCACTGCCGATCGGTCAAATCGCTCGGGTAACGGCACTCACGCGGCACGCACCCACGGTTCTACATAAACCACTCACAACCTCTATTTCCAAACACCTACTTAGAGGCCGTCGGCCCGCCCGCCTGGGCGCCCCCGGTGGGGGACGTTCCCCCGGTGCGGTCCGCATGCGCCACCGGCCCACTGGCCATGGCCACGAGCACCGCCGTTGCGCTCAGCGCTGCGATCCGACGCATCATCACCCGCTGGACCACCGTTCTCACGGCGGCCGTCGCCCTTCACCTGCCGCGCGCGCCTACGGGGTTAGCTGACGGGCTCACGTCGGCTGGTCACCGACGCCTCTCACGGACCACCGTGAGACTCGCCCCTACGTTTGGGTCCCCCGATCCCGGCTTCGAGCCGGGACTCGGCGTGCGGCCGGCGGAGACGCTAACACCTCTCGCCGACGCCCAGGCTTCGCGCTCGCAAATAGCGGGCGTTTCGTCTTCCGGAGAGGTCATGCGAGACACGACGCATAGTGCGGGCGCCTTCGCGGTACAGGCATGACCATGCCCCGCCCGACGCCGCGTTCCTGGCGCACCACCACCTTGCTCGTCGTCGCCGCCGTGCTTGCCCCCGGTCTCCTGGCCAGGCCGGCCGCGGCGCGCATCCACCCGTTCACCGGCATCGCCTGCGTGCGCCTGGGGATGACCACCGACCAGGTGCGCCACGCCAACGGCAAGCCGGGGCGCGGGTCCAGCCGCTACGTGTACCAGTAGGCGCACGGCAGCCTGGTCGTCGTCTTCGACGGCGCCTCGGGGCTCGTGAGCTCCGTTTCGACGACGTCTCGACGCGAACGGATCTCCCGCGCGGTCGGTGTGGGAGGGAAGAAGAGCGTCGGCGTGGGAGCGAAGAAGAGCGTGGTGAGGCGGCGCTATCCGACGTTGACCTGCACGGGCAGCGGCGCATTCGGATGCAAGGTGGTCGACCCGGCCTCACAGCACAAGATGGTCTTCTCGTTCTTCCGCGGGCGCGTGAACGAGATCACGGTCGACGCGCTGCCGTACTGAGCGCGGGCCCTCAGCTGCCAGGCACTTCGACGATCACGGCATCGCCCTGGCCACCGCCGGAGCAGATCGCCGCGCAGCCCACTCCGCCACCACGCCGTCGCAGTTCGAGCACGAGCGATCCCAGGATGCGCGCGCCCGACGCCCCGATCGGGTGGCCCAGCGCCACCGCGCCGCCGTTGACGTTCACGGTGTCCTCATCGATACCCAGGACGCGGATCGAGTTGATCGTGACGGAGGCAAACGCCTCGTTGATCTCCCACAGGTCGACCTGATCCGCGCTCATGCCGGCCTTGTCGAGCGCCTGCTGGGCCGCGGCGGCGGGCGTGCGGGCCAGGTAGGGAAAGTCATCGGCGACCTGCGCCTGCGCGAGGATCGTCGCTAGCGCCGGCTTGCCGTTGCGCCGCGCCCAGTCCTCGGAGGCGAGCACCACCGCGCCGGCTCCGTCGTTGACCCCCGGTGAGTTGCCGGCGGTGTGAGTGCCGTCCTTGGTGAAGATCGGCGGGAGCTTGGCGAGCGCCTCGAGGCTCGATCCGCGCCGGGGGCCCTCGTCGACCTCGACGACGGTGTCCCCCTTCCTCGCCTTGACGACCACCGGCACGATCTCCTCGGGCAGCCGGCCCTCGTCGGTGGCCGTAAGCGCCAGCTCGTGGGAGCGAAGCGCCCAACGATCCATGTCGAGGCGGGTGAGCTCGAGCTCCGTGGCGACCTCGCTGGCTTCGTGGGCCATGTGCTTGCCGCTGAACGGGTTGGTCAGCCCGTCGTGGATCATCGCGTCGATCGCCTTCCCGTCGCCCATGCGAAACCCGAAGCGCGCCTGGGGCAGGAGGTAGGGAGCCCGAGACATCGACTCCATCCCGCCCCCGACCGCCACCTCGACCTCGCCGGCCCGGACGGCGTTGTCGATCAATGCGGCCGCGCGAATGCCCGAGGCGCACACCTTGTTGATCGTCTCCGAGGACACGGTCTTGGGGATCCCCGCCTTTATCTGCGCTTGGCGCGAGGGGATCTGGCCCTGCCCCGCCTGCAGCACTTGACCCATGACCACGTGCTGAACCTGTTCCGGCGCGACGTCCGCGCGCTGCAGCGCGGCCTCGATCGCTATGCCGCCGAGCTCGGTCGCGTCGATGCCCGAGAGGCCCCCGCCCAGCTTTGCGATGGGCGTGCGAGCGGCGGAGAGAATGACGGTCCTGGGCATGGGCAGGTAGGGATCCGGTGGGCGGAGGGCGAGCATGCTAGCGGTGCCGGTGTCTGGCCCCGGTGACCCGCGCCGCTATCGTGGCCGGCGCCATGGAGGTCGCCGCCACCACAGAGCCCCCGCTGGGAAGCGGCGCCGACACGATCTGCGTGGGCGTATTCGACGGCGAGGAAGTCGCCCACGACGCTCCCGCCGGCGAGCTGCAAGGCCTGCTCGATGCCGGCGAAGCGCGGGCGGGCCTGCGGAAGGTCGCGCTCGTGCACGCGCAGGGAGTCCGGTGGCTGGTGGTGGGACTTGGCCGACGCGAGAAGCTCGACGCAGAGCGCGCCCGGGTCGCCGCTGCTGTCGCCCAGCGCCGGGCGCGCGAGCTGGGGGCGCGAACCCTCTGCTGGGAGGTTCCCCACCACGTCGATGACGCCGTCGTCGCGGGGCTGGTCGAGGGCACTGTGCTCGCCGACTACCGCTTCGATCGCTACAAGTCCGACGCCGACGAGGACGGTGGCGCGGGCTTGCAGCGCCTGGTCTTGAGCGCTCATCACGACGTGTCGGCAGCCGTCCACCGGGCGGATGTCGTCGCTGCGGCGCAGAACGCGGCCCGCGACCTGCAATCCATGCCCGCCAACGAGCTCACGCCGACCCGGCTCGCGGAGCGCGCCCGTGCTTTGGCCGGCGAGGTCACCGGCGTGACCTGCGAGGTGGACGGTCGAGACACGATCGTGCAGCGCGGCATGGGCGCCTTCGCCGCGGTCGCACAGGGCAGCTACGAGGAGCCTGCCCTGATCGCCCTGCGCTACGAGCCGCCCTCCGGCGGGGCCGGCCCGGTCCTCGGGCTGGTCGGCAAGGCGGTGACCTTCGACACGGGCGGGATCTCGATCAAGCCCGCAGGCAAGATGCACGAGATGAAGTTCGACATGTCGGGCGGTGCCGCAGTGATCGAGGCGGTCGGCGCCATCGCCGCGCTCGCGCTGCCCGTGCGCGTGGTCGCCGTCGTGGGGGCCACGGAGAACATGCCCAGCGGGCGGTCGGTCAAGCCGGGCGACATCGTCCGGGCCATGAACGGCACGACGATCGAGGTCAACAACACCGACGCGGAGGGTCGGCTCGTGCTCGCCGATTGCCTGTGCTGGGCGCGAGAGCAGGGCGCGGAGCGGCTGATCGACTTCGCGACGCTCACCGGGGCGATCATCGTCGCGCTGGGATCGACGCACGCGGGCCTCTTTGCGAACAACGCCGACTGGGCAAGCGAGGTCGAGGCGGCCGCTGCGACCTGTGGGGAGCTCGTGTGGCAGCTGCCCCTGCATCCCGAGTATGCGGACATGATCAAGGGCCGCTACGCGGACATCTCCAACGTCACCGAGGCGCGCAAGGCGTCGTCGATCACGGCGGCGGAGTTCCTCCGGCGCTTCGTCGACGAGGTCCCGTGGGCGCACATCGACATCGCCGGGACGGCGTGGGACGTCGGGCGCCCCTATGCACCGAAGGGCGGCTCCGGCTTCGGCGTGCGACTGATCGTCGAGCTGGTCCGCCGCCTGGGCGTGGCGGCCGACCAGCGGCCCGCCTGATACCTCGCAACCCTTGGGCCGATCGGCCCGTTACAGCAGCAGTCCCTCCGCGAGTGGGACGCCGGGCCGCGGGCCGCCGTCCGAGCGGCGGCCCCGGCCCGCCCGTCGCTCAAGGTCTTCGCCGGTACAAAGCCAGGAGCGAGAGCGCCACGCCGCCCAGGCCCGCGGCGGTCAGGACGATGTCCCACGGCCCGTGTTTGATTGCGGGAGCCAGAGCGAAGGCGGCAAAGGCCGGAATGACCCCGCCCGCGAGGAGCAGCGGCAGGCGGCGGCGCTGCACCCGGGGTCCGCGCGCCCACGCGATCAGGCAAGCGCCGCCCGCCACGACGCCAACCACCGCGAAGGCCAGGACGGCGACGATGGACCCCTGACCCAGCACGTCGAGCGCGAGCCCCACCGCCGCGATTGCCGCTGCGACCACCACGAGGGCAGCAGCGACCCGTTCCGAGCGCCCGTCCATCAGCTGGTGGCGTTGTGGTAGGCGGCATATCCGCCGGTGACGATGGACGAGCCGCACATCGCGCCGCCGATGGCATTGGCGGCGATGACGGCCCCCGCGCACGTGGCGCCCACCCCGACGCCGATGGCCGCGCCGACCACCACCTTGCGGATGAGCTTGCCGTGGCGCTCGACAAATTCCGCGACGGGCGCGCCGAGCGCGACGCCGGGCGAGAGCGCCGCCGCTGCCGTCACCGGTCCGGAGTCGTGCACGGGCACACGGGCATAGAACACGACCGGAGGCCCGTCGGTGAGCTGGGCGAGCGCCGGCCGCGGGCCGCAACGGTCGCCCACCAGCCCGCAGAGCAGCCGCTGGGGCAGCCCGGCCGTACCCAGACGTTGTACCCCTACGCCTGCCGCGACGATGATGATCGCCACGAGCAGAGCCAGCCCTGTCCACTCGACCGTCGCCTGTCCACTGTGTTGATGCACAATGCGACCGTAAGTCCTTGCCGGCGGCAGGCCTTCCAGACGGGCGCAAAGGACGCAGGCAGGGCGGCGATTCGTCACGATCGGCGGGCTCTGTGACACTGCCCGCGTGAGCGTGCGGCGCGGCCTGATCCTCTGGCTCCTGCTCTTCGGTGCCTACGCGGCCACGCTCGGGATCGACGCGGCGCCCGAGCAGCGTTACGCAGGGGACGAGCCCCACTATCTGCTCATCGCCGAGTCGATCGTCTCCGACGGCGACGTCGACCTGCGGGACGAGTACCGCGACCGCGAGGACCGCGCCTTCTACCGTGGGACGCTTCGCCCGAGCGGGCGGCTGACCAACGGACGCCTGCACGAGCCCTACGCCGTCGGGCTTCCCCTGGCGGTTGCGCCCGCCTACGCCCTGGGCGGCCCGCGATTGGTCGAGCTCGAGCTCGCCGGGCTCGCCGCGCTCGCCTTCGTGCTCGCGGCAGCACTCGCGCGTCGGCTCGTGCCCGACCCGTGGGCGACCGTCGCCCCGTTGGTGTGCGGCGTGTCGCCGCTCGCGCTGGGCTTCGCGACGGCGATCTACCCCGAGAGCGCAGCGGCTGCGGTGCTCGCGGGGGCGGCGATCCTGGCGCTGCGGTGCCGTCGTGAACCCCGCGCCCGAACGGCGATCATGGCCGGACTGCTGCTGGCGCTGCTGCCCTGGCTGGGGATCAAGTACCTGGCAGCTGGGGTGATCATCCTCCTCGCACAGTGGCGCTGGCTGGCGCGCCGCGGGCGCGGCTTTCACGGCCTGCTGGCTGCGGAGGCGCTGTTCGCGTCGCTCGTCGTCTACGTGACCGTCAACGGTCAGCTCTACGGTGGCCTGACCCCCTATGCCGCGAGCCTGCCGGGACAACAGGCGGCGCAGGAACTGAGCGCCCAGGATCTGCTCGACCGCGCTCCGCGGCTGCTGAGCTTGTGGATCGATCGCGGCCAGGGCCTCCTGCGTTGGTCCCCGGGGTTCGCGTTGGCGTTCGCCGCCGCGTGGCTGCTGTGGCGCTCGCAGCGCGATCGGGTCGCCCACGCGGTATCCGATCGGCGCGACGTCGAGGTGGCCGCGAGCCTGCTCCTAGCGGTGGCCGGTGCCCAGGCGCTCGTAGCCGTCTTGGCTGCACCCACGGTCGCGGGACCGTGGTTCCCGGGTCGCCAGCTGGTCGCCGTGCTGCCGGCCGGCGCTGCCCTCGCCGCGTGGGGCCTGCGCCATATCCACCGGCTCGGGGCGGCGCTGGCCGCGCTCACGGTGATCGCGGGCGCATGGATGTGCACCACCCTCTATCTCGACGGGGGCGGCTGGTCGCGCCCGCCGAGTGAGATTCCATGGGGCCCGCTCGATCGCCTGTTTCCCGACTTCGGCAACGGCCCGGCCTATGCGTCGGTGGTGGTCGGCGCCCTCGTCGCCGCGCTGGCCGCACTGGCCGCGTACGAGTGGCGCCGGGCGCGGCGCACCGCGGCGCTCGCGCTCAAGCCGTGAACGTGAGCCGCAGGGCTCCGAGGGTGCCGAAGTCGACCTCGAGCTCGTCCCCCGGTGAGACCCATTCGATCGGGGTGAGCGATCCGGCGATGACCCGGTCGCCGGCCCGCAGCGACTCGCCGACCTCATGCAGCCGACGGGCCACGCCGCCCACGATCGCCGGAAGGTTCTCATAGCCGTGAGCGGCGGCGGCGGTCCACTCCTGGGCACCGTTGCGCTTGACCTCGGCGACCAGCCCGGTCAACGTGCCGCCCGCGCGCTTCTCGTCGGGGGCGCCGAGGAGGACGGCGCGGTGGAAGATGTTTCCTGCCAGGATCGCCTCCAGGTCGTCGAACTCGCGGTCGACGTCGACGACCTCCACGGCGGCCCCGACGGCGCCGATCGCGGCCGCGACCTCCTCGTCCGACGGCTCGCCCCCGAGGTCTGCGGACAGGTGCGCGGCGAGCTCCGGCTCGATCCCGACATGCACGGCCCCAGCGAGCGAGTAGGTCATCTCGGAGGCGAGCTCGGTCGCATCGGTCAGGAAGCCCACCCCGGGCGCGTCGATCTCCAGCTGTGCCTGCACCTCGGGGGCGTTGAGGCCCACCTTCCAGCCCAGCCGGCTGTGGCCGTGTTGGAGCAGCTCGTCACGGGTCCGGGCCTGCGCGGCCATGCCGCGGATGATGCGCTCGTCGTCAGCCACCTAGCTCGCCTCCTTCTCGGCCTCACGCTCGAGGATCGTGCCGGCCGCGCTGGCGGGGTCGAGCCGGCGCGCCACCACCTCGTCGAGCAGATTCTGGACGTCGGCGTCCTCGCGGAGCGAGGCCTCGAGCTTGCGGCGCATGCGCCCGGTGGCCAGCGCGATGACCTCGCTCATGAGGTTGCGCCGCCGCCGTTGCGCCAGCGTGCCCTCCGCCTCGATGAACTCGCGGTGGGCGGCAAGCTTGGCGACGAGCTCCTCGATGCCCTTCCCGTCAGCCGCCTCGGTCGTGAGGATGGGGATTTCCCAGTCCATCGGCGGTCCGAGCTGCAGGACGCCGCGGATCTCGCGGATCATCGTGTCGGTCATGGGATGGTCGGCCTTGTTGACGACGATCAGGTCGGGGATCTCCATCACCCCGGCCTTGAGTGCCTGGATGGAGTCGCCCGAGCCCGGCTGGAGGACGAGGACGATGGTGTCCGCGTGATCGATGATGTCCACCTCGGCCTGGCCGACTCCGACCGTCTCGAGGAACACGTCGTCCTTCCCGGCCGCGTCCATGAGCAGCGCGGTTTGCAGCGCCGCCTCGGAGAGTCCGCCGAGCGCTCCGCGCGTCGCCATCGATCGGATGAACACCCCGGCGTCCAGGAAGTGGTCGGAGAGCCGGATGCGATCCCCCAGCAGCGCGCCCTGGCTGAACGGCGACGACGGATCGATCGAAAGGACGGCGACCTCCCGGCCAGCCTCGCGTCGGGACTTTGTCAGCGCGCCGATGAGGGTCGACTTCCCCACGCCCGGCGGCCCTGTGAACCCGACCACGGCCGCCTGCCCCGTCCGCGGATAGACCTCGCGGACGAGGTCCCAGCCGGCGGGGTCATCGGACTCGATCAGAGAGATCGCGCGGGCAAGCGCGCGCTTGTCGCCGTCGATCAGGCGCTGGGTGAGAGTCTCGTCGACCGCCATGCGGCGGCAATCATGCCAGGTAGACCAAGCCCGCCCGCGTCGGCCACTGAACTACGATTGCGCGCCCGTGGAGCCCGCCGTCTCGCCGCCGGAGATCGAGAGCGTTCCCGCCGCCGTGCGCGCCGACCCGCCGCCGCGCCGCGGCGGTCCGCTCACGCTGCTGCGCTTCATGCGCCATCACGGAATGCTCGACTCGCGTTACGCGGGCCTGCTGCTTCGCCTAGCGTGGTTGAAGCTGCGCTACCGCGATCGCCTGGTGACGGATGGCATGGCCTTCGTTGCGCCCGGCGTGACGTTCGAGATCGGGCGCGGGGCCCGTGTGACGCTGGGCCGCTGGTCATGGATCGGGCACGGCTGCAAGATCCGCGCCCACGAAGGGGAGGTGGTGATCGGCGCCAAGAGCGTGCTTGGGCAGGAATGCACCATCTCCGCGTTCCAGCACGTCTCGATCGGGCGCGAGTGCGTCGTGGCCGACCGCGTGATGATGATCGACTTCGACCACGGCATCGTCGACGTCGAGCAGCCCATCCGCCAGCAGGGCATCTACAAGCGCGACGTCCGCGTGGGCCACAACTGCTGGATCGGCTACGGCGCC
>JBBSIW010000087.1:0-8498 GCA_038231895.1 Solirubrobacterales bacterium
GCTGTACCGCTACAGCGGCATGCAAGAGGAGGAGAACGCCTTCCTGGCATGCTCGTTCTGGCTGGTGGAGGCGCTGGCCCTCGCGGGGCGCCTCGATGAGGCTTCGGAGCTGATGGATCAGCTGGTGCGAGTGACGTCGGCCTCTACTCCGAGGCGATCGAGCCGAGCTCGCACGAGCTGCGCGGCAACCTGCCGCAGGCGCTGACCCATCTCGCGCTGATCAACGCGGCGGCCCGATTGTCGGATTGCGCGAATGCCAGGCGCAGCCGGTCCGGCCCCAGCGCGGCCGCTTAGAATCGCTGCCTGGCCTCTGTCCGCCGGGATCGGCGCAGACCAGTATTCGGGCGGCCGCCGCCCGACGAGTGCCTACTGAGCCGAGTCGCCTAGCCACAAGCCGGACCACAGCGCCGCGTTTCAAGCGCGGCGCTGTGCTGATGTCAGCGTTCGGTTGGCTCCGGCCCCCGGCGTTTGGCGACCCGCTCCGGGGGTAGGCGGCTCTCGATGCTGCTCACGACGGCTCATCCGGCGGCCAAGGTGCGCGTGGTGGACGCGTTCCCCGAGATCGTCGAGGTGCTCGGTCCCGCGGGGCGCCTGGCAGCCCCCGGAGGATTCGCGGGGGGATCCCGGGGACCTCGGCCTGCTGGTCCTCGACGGTCTGTTGACGTGCGACGTGGTGCTGGCCGAGACGGTGGCCACCGAGCTCGTCGGCCGTGGCGATCTCCTGCGGCCCATCGACGATGAGGGTAGGTACGCTCCCTTCCCCTTCGACGTGACGTGGCAGGTCCTTCAGCCGGCGCGCCTCGCGCGCCTCGACAGCCACTTTGCCCGCGTGGCCGGGCATTGGCCGGAGGCGATGATGGTGCTGGTCCGGGCCGGGGTCGGGCGTGCGCACACGCTGGCCGTCAGCCTCGCGGTGTCGCACCTGCGGCGCATCGATGCTCGCCTGCTCGTGCTGATGTGGCATCTGGCCGACCGTTGGGGCAAGGTCCGGGTCGACGGCGTGCACGTCCCGTTCGGCCTCACCCATCAGACGCTGGGTCGGCTGGTGGGCGCGCAGCGTCCCTCCGTCACGACCGCGCTCAACCAGCTCTACCGGCAGGGCTGCGTGAGGCGCATAGAGGATGGGACCTGGCTGCTCGGCGGCGATCCACCGGCCATGCTCGAGAAGCTGCGCGATGAGATCGCGCCCGCCCCTGCATGACCGGCGCCGGCCGGTGATCGCACGCGGGCGCGGCTCGCGCGTGGCGAGTGCGCTCGCGGCGGCGACGCTGGTCACCGCCGCGGCCGGCTGTGGCGGGGACGGGTCCCAGAGCGCCGCCCGGAGTCGAGGCGATGGCTCGCCGGTGCAGATCCACGCCGGACAGGTCACCTTCACCCTGTATCCCGCCGTGGCGCGGCGACTGCGCGACGCGAAGGTGGTCTTCGCCGGTGGCGGCCGGGCGCGCGGGCGGGCGGACACGGGCGGAGCCATCACGCTCCCGGTCCTCACCGGCGAGCTGGACCGGAGCGCGCTCCTCGGCCGCGTGCGCCTCGGAGGCTCGCTGGTGCTCCGGTCGCCTCGTGGGCGCGTAGAGGTCCAGCAGCTGCGGCTCGACACCGCCCGCCGGTCGCTCACCGGCCTCCTGGGGGCTGTGCGCAAGCCCGTGCTCGAGCTGCGCGGCGCCACCCCGCAGCGCGGGGCGGGCCGAGCCGGAGAGGTCACGGTGCGCGCAAGCTTCGCCGCCACGCTGCACTCGGAGGCCCAGCGCTTCCTCTGCAGCGGACTGGAAACGGATGTGCTGGGGGTGGGAGGCGACCTCGGCCGCCTGCGCCTGCTTGCCCGCGGGGGCTCCGCCGCGAGGTGAGCGCGCGCCCGTTCAACCGCGACGACCGCACCGACATCGGCGGGCGCGCGCCCCTCGGGCCGCTGCCGTTGCGGCCGGCCCGCGCCGTGGGACGGCGCGGGCCGGGGTAGGGGTTCCGCCGTCTCCGCGAGTTCCTCGGCGGGCCGGGAGCGCCTGCGGGCTCGTGCGAGCCTGGTCGGGCGGCGGCTGGGGACGCTCGCGGAGCGCACGTTCACGCAGTTCTTCGAGGATGGCGGGCCTCAGCTGGCGGCGGCCATCTCCTACTACGGCCTGTTCGCGGTGTTCCCGCTGGCGATCGTGACGGTGGCGGTGTTCGGGATCGTGATCTCAGAGGCCGAGGCCCAGCGGCGCGTCGTGGCGTTCCTCGTAGACAACCTCCCGGTCACCGTGGGCCAGGGCCGCGACGAGATCGCTCGCGCCCTGCGCGGCGTGACGAGCAGCCCTGGCGCGGTGGGCGGCGCCGGCATCGTGGGCCTCGTCTTCGCGGCCAGCGGATTGATGGCCGCAGCGCGCAACGCGGTCAACCGGGCCTGGGACGCCCAGGCCAGCAGCCGCCCCCCGCTGCAGGGCAAGCTGCTCGACGTGGCGCTGGTCTTCGCCGCGGGCATCGTCGTGGTGGGCTCGCTGGGGCTGACGGTCGCCGGACGCATGTTCGCGAACCTGGGCGCCAGGGTCGACGGTGCGCTGGGCGGGGGCGTGGGCGCGGCGTTCGCCGACGTGCTCGTCACCCTCGGGCATCTCACCACGCTGGTGCTGGCCTTCGGGGTGTTCGCCTTCGTCTACCGGGTGGTGCCCTCGTGCGACGTGCGCCTGCGCGACGCGGCGATCGGCGCCGCCGTGGCCGCCGTGGGCTTCGAGCTTGCCAAGACGGGCTTTGCCATCTACGTGAGCAACTTCGCCCATTACGGTGCCGTGTACGGATCGCTGGGCGCGGCGGTGGCATTCCTCGTCTTCTCCTTCGTGGCGGCCAACGTCTTCGTGCTGGGCGCCGAGGTGGCCTCTGAGTGGCCGCGCGTATGGAGGGGCGAGTACGACGGCGACGGGGGCGAGCTGTGGCCGCGGCTGCGCCGGCGCATCAAGGGCCTGGTCGTGCGCACGGGCGACGTGGGCGACGAGTGAGCGGCCGCGAGGACCCCCTGGCCCGAGCGTGGGCGGTCTGTGCACCAGTGCCGCCAGCATCGAGGAGGGACCTTGACGCCTTCCATCCGCCAGCCTTGAACTTCGCGCCAGCGTCCTGCTCTCGCCGGGCAAGCCGGAGCGGCTTTCGGTCCCCTACCCGCTCTTCTGCGACCAGGTGCAGCGTGGCAACGTCCGCGAGATCAGCTCCAAGGGCGACGAGATCCAGCTGCTGGCCCGCGCCGTGGCGGGGAAGGCCGACGTGCCGTTCTTCTCGATCTCGGCGTCGGAGTTCATCGAGGCGATCGTCGGTGTCGGCGCGAGCCGTGTGCGCGACCTGTTCAGCCAGGCCAAGGCGGCCGCCCCGGCGATCATCTTCGTCGAGGAGCTCGATTCGATCGGCCGCTCCGGGCGGCGGCGGCGCCGCGGGCGGTCATCGGGAACGGTGGCCTCCGGGACGACATGCCGGCTCGCCGGCTGGTCCTAGCGAGTCGGCAGCTTCGGCAGGCTGCTGCGCAGCTGGTCGAGCTCGCGCTTGACCTGCGGCGAGGCGTTCCTGCCCAAGGCGTCCGCCGCCTGGCCCAGGTTGCGCTGAGCGACGGCGAGCTCGCGGCTCGCGCGCGCCAGCGGCTGCCGGCTCTGCCCGGAGCCGAACTGTCGCAGCCCCTCCGCGGCTCGCGCGGTGGCAAGGTTGGCGTTCTCCAGCGTGCTCCGCGAGGGTTGATCGGAGGGAAGCTCGGAGCGCACGCGAGCCGCGAGGCGGCGGGCCTGGTCCTGCTGGCCGCGGAGCTGGTCGACCGCGCGCCGGCGCGAGGAGGACGAGCCGACCAGGCCGGGCGCGGCCCGGGCCACGTCCAGCTGGAGCTGCCGGGTCTGGCGGGCCAGCTCGCGGGCCCGCTGCTCGACGTTCTGCGCGGCGCCCTGTGCCGCGGTCGAGGTCTGCTTGGCGCTGTCCTTGCCGCAGGCGGTCAGGCCGAGCGCGGCTACGGCGAGCAGGGTGATGGCCAGGTACCTGGGCCTCGGCGGGATCATACGGTCGCTTCGCAAGATACCCGAGCGGGTCGTCTCGAGCGGGCTCGCCCAGCGCTCGGCGGAATCGGTCACCAGGCTCCACAGCTCGATGCCGCAGCGCTCGCAGTCCTCCAGCGCGCTCCACGGGTGGGGCCTCCCGATCGCCTTGGACATGCGCGAGCCGCGGGAGGCGAGCGCCTCGCGCGGCGAGCGCCAGGACTCGGCCGCCTCCGTCAGGAGGCTCCAGACCTCGATGCCCGTGTAGTCCTCGGTGGCGAGCGCGCCCCACGGGTGCGGCCGCCCGATCATGCGGGACATGCGCGAGCCCTCCGAGAAGGGATGCGCGGCGAAGCCGAGCGCAGCGGCGCGGTCCACGGCGCGGCCGATGTCCGCCTCGAAGAGCCCAGCGTGATCGATCGCGCGCTCGAGCCCGAAGGCCAGGAAGTGGCCGCCGCGGGGGGACACCTCGACGCCGACGAGCAGCAGCACCGAGTCGTGCCAGCCCTCGAGACCCGCGCGGCGCCGGCGCGCGGGTCGTGGTCGGTGAGCAGCACCGCGTCCGCTGCGCTCGCCGCCGCCACCGCCACCGCCGCGTCGATGATCTCCGCGACGGTGGCGGTGCCGTCGGAGAAGGTCGAGTGGACGTGGACGACGCACGCCATGTCGGTCTCGACGCTGGCCACGCGCCGACGCTACCCGGCCGGCGGGAGACGCAACCCGCGGGTGTTCGGAGTCGAACCTGGGCTACGGCTGGACTTCGATCGCCTGGGCGACGAGAGCCGGGCGGCTGGCGAACCTTCCGAACAGCTCGTCGCCGGGAAGCGACTTGGCCCCCACCCGACGCTGGTCGGGGTCGAAAGGCCGCAGGGGCCCCACGATCCTCACCCGCTGGCCCTTGCGCGGCCTTGCGGTGGTCAGATCGGCGGTGAGCGTCAGCAGCGCGCCGTCGATCACGAATGCTCCCGACGGCAGCACCGCGGTGACTCGCCCGCCGACCGAGACGATGTTGCCGTAGAAGTCGCGCGGATGCTGGGTGATCTCCTTCACGGTCCGCACCTGCACGACCGGAGTGGTGGTTCCGCTGAAGGTGACCAGCGTCGCGCGGATCGCCGGCTGCCCGACCCTTCCGTTCAGGCCGGTACCGGGAAATGAGTAGGCGTCCGCCTTGAGATCGACGCCCGTGGCACGCTGGTACTTCGCGGGATCGAACCTGCGAACGGTTCCGGTGACCTGCACGACGTCGCCCTCCAGGATCGGACGCAGCGCCGAACCTGCGGTGGGAGCGGCCACTGGTGTGGGCGCGACAATGAGGACCTTCGGTCCAGCCAGCCCCTGGCGTGCAATGGTGAACACGCGAGGAGAGAGGATCTCCTTCACCACACCGCTCACGAGCACGGACCTGCCCGTGTAGTCGCCGGGGTGCGCGGCGATCCGTTCGACGAGCGCCGGCCGGCCTGCGGCCGGTCTCTCGCCATTCTCATCGTCCTCGAACACGAGAAAGCCGAGCAGGAAGCCCGCCACGGCCGCGATCGTGGCTCCGGCGAGCGCGGCGCCCCAGCCAGGACGCCTCTTGCGACCAACCGCTTCGACTGTCGATGGCTGTGAGTCGGTCACTTCCTCGCCTCCTCCGCGCTTGCACCGCCAACCTAGCTCGGCGACTAAGCACCCTGTAAAGGGGAGCGCAGCGAGGGTAAGGCGCCGGGCTCGATGTCACGATGCTGACACACGCTCGGCGCCGCTCGCGGCGCCCGCAGACCTCAGCCGGCGTCCCGGAGCGCCGGCGCGCTCCGGGACGGGCGCGGTCGTCGCTGGCCGTCGCGCTCCGCATGGCGAGCCGAGCACGAGCGCTCCCATGATCAGGACGTGCCAGAGCGCCGGCGCGGATCTGGCCCGCCAGCCGGCGTCCAGACGACCGAGATCCACGACCGTCGGGCAATGGAGACCGTGGTGTCGAGCAGGCCCGCGGTCAGATCAGCATCAGAGGTCGGCGAGGGTTTGGCCGGCGAGCTCGTGGAGGTCGTCCCGCAACGCGGGGTCCGCGGTGCGCTGCGTGATCTGCGTAGCGGCTCTCCCTGGTTTCTCGGCCGCGCGCGAGTCGCCGTCTGACCTGCGGCTCATACCGACCGACTCAGGGGGGTAGGTGGAGGAGGTGTTCGATTGGCTGCTCAACCTGGTGGCCGGCAACCCGTGGACCTATCTGGTGATCACCGGTGTGTCGGGTGGCGACGTGGTGCTTCCCTTGTTGCCGTCGGAGACCGTCGTGATCACCGCCTCGGTGATCGCCGCCAGGGGATCCCTGGCCATCTCGATCATCGTCGCGGCCGCGATCGTGGGCGCGTTCGCGGGCGACAACGTCTCGTTCTGGCTCGGCCGGCGCTGGGGCCCGGCCGTCGCGGGCTGGCTGTTCCGCGGCGAGCAGGGGCGGGCACGCCTCCAGTGGGCCGAGGGCGCGATCACGCGGCGCGGCCCGCTGCTCATCTTCGTCGGGCGCTTCATCCCCGGCGGGCGCACCGTCAGCACCTTCGCCGCCGGGACCATGGGCATGCCCTACCGGCGCTTCCTGGCCGCCGATGGGCTCGCCGCGGTGAGCTGGGGGGTGTACGCCTCGATGCTCGGCTATCTCGGCGGCGCTCCGTTTCAGCACTCGCTGTGGAAGCCGCTGGCTGTCTCGCTGGGGATCGCGCTGGCCGTCTCACTGGCCGGCGAGGCCTACCGGCGCCTGCAGAGGCGCCGTGGGAAGGACGTCCTGGGCGATCAGTTGGATCCCGAGGGCCGGGAGGCGCCCCGTTGAGGGCGCACGGGTACCGGTCGTCGACCCGCTCAGCCAGCGGCGCTCGGCAGCTCGGCCAGGGTGACGGCCACCGTGCGCTGCCTGCCCGCCCGCAGGAGCGTGACGCTCAGCCGGTCGCCCGGCTTGTGGGCTCGCAGCGCTGAGAAGAGATCCTCGACCGAGCCGATCTTCATCTCGCCGGCGCGGACGATCACGTCGCCCGGCGCAAGCCCGGCGCGCGACGCCGGGGTCGCGGGTGTCCACCGACGTGACGATCGCCCCCTTCTCTGCATGGGCGATCTGAGGGGTCAGCTCCGATAGGGCGACTCCCAGGAACGCGTGCTGGGCCCGCCCGCTGGTGAGGAGCTGCTTGACCACGTCGAGCGCGACCGGAGACGGGATGGCGAAGCCGAGGGAGACAGCCCGCGCCGCGGGGGGAATGAATGCGGTGTTGATCCCGATCACCTTGCCGACTGCGGCGACGAGCGCGCCGCCCGAGTTGCCGGGCGAGATCGCTCCGCGGGTCGCTCGCACGGACGCGCGCCGGAACCCGCTCGCCGCTGGCCAGGCAGCCAAGCACAGGCGAGGACGCTCATGGCCAGGGGCCCCGCGGTGGTGCGCGGCAACCGCTCGCGCATGCCGGCCGGCGCTGCCCCACCGAGTCGCCCGGCCCGCGAGGACTGCGAGGCCCAATCCGTCACGCCTCCTCCTCGGCCTCCTCGCCGTGCTCGACGATGTCGCCCTCCTGGAAGAGGATGCCGCGCGCGATCTCGCCCCAGGTCGGCTTGCGCCGGAGCAGGAACTCGAGGTCCATGCAGAAGTGCTTGAACTCCTCCTCCTGCGCGTTGCGCATGATCGCCCGCGCCTGCTCATCGGGCTCGACCGCGAGCCGCTGCTCATACCAGCCGATCGCCTCGGCCTCCTCGGTCAGCGACGCGTTCATCCGTGCGAACGTCCGCGCCTCTTCCGGGAGCTCGCCCGCCGGCTCGTGGTACTGGTCGAATCCCATCTCGCTCCTCTCGCGGTGTGAACCTGTGCTGCGCCGGCCTCGCCGGCTGGACACCTCGCCACGCCGGCGTCCTGGCCCGGCGGGTCCGTGGTGGGCGAGCGTGGCAGCGACCCTACAGGGCGCGCCAGCTTTGCGACCTCGCAGCGGTCAGCCTACGGACCCGGCAGCCATCGAGGAGGCGATGCTCGGCATGCACGGCGTCCGCGGTCACCCTACGCAGGGGGCTGCGCGAGCGCTCGAGCGGCAAGGCGCCAAGCCGACGCAGGCGCCCGGCGATCAGGCGCTCGTGCTCCTCGGTCTCGGGCACATGGTCCTCTGGGCTCGACGCCGTCGCCTGGTCGTTCTCGATCCACGTCCACACTCCGGCTTGGCTGCGTCAGCGCCGGGAGATCTGGTCGTTCTTCATCGAGGAGGTCGACCGTGACAAGGTCGTCGTCGCCGGTCATTCGTGAGCCCACGCTCAGATGAACTGCTCGAGGCGGCGCGGCGTCGGCTACATCCCTGGCAACACCCTCGCAGCTTCGACGGGAGGCCAGCCGGGGCCGGCTGTCAGCGCGCTGACTCCCCGGGGCGCGACCGATCGCTCACGGTGAGCCCAGAGGTGGTATTAGATCGGCCGGTGACCGGCACTCGCCACGAGCGCGACGGCTCGCCGACGCCGGGCCCGGCGAGGGGACGGTCCCCGGAAGGCACGCGTTGACTGACACGGGGCACGAGTACACCGGCCTGCAGTCGATCTACCTGCCGA
>JBBSIW010000088.1:0-8460 GCA_038231895.1 Solirubrobacterales bacterium
CCCTGGTCTACCTCGGCGAGCACTACCTGCTCGACCTGCTCGTCGGCCTCGGGCTAACCGAGGCCATCCGGCGCATCGCCCCGGGCGTCACCCCGGCCTTCGCGCGGGTCTCGCGCACCGTCAAGGCCCTCGAAGCCCAGGCGCGGGGCTGACGTGACCGAGCGGGCGCGGCACTCCACCGTCGAGCGCTCGGCCGGACCCGTGGACGCACCGCCGGCCGAGCCCCCGCTGGTCTCCGAGGACCACCATGACGAGGAGATGCCCCGCGTGCACATCACGCGCGAGCGCATCCTCATCTTCGGCCTCTTCGTGGTCTCGGCGATCGCCTTCCTCTACTTCGCGCTGCCGCGGTTCGCCGGCCTGGGCAAGACCTGGGACCGCCTCAACGACGGCGATCCGGCGTGGATCGCCGCCGCGGCGGTGTTCGAGATGCTCTCCTTCGGCGGCTACATCCTGCTGTTCCGAACCGTGTTCGTCTGCGGCGAGTCGCTGATCGACTGGCGCGAGAGCTACCAGATCACCATGGCCGGCCTGGCGGCGACGCGGCTGTTCGCCGCGGCGGGCGCGGGCGGGATCGCCCTGACTGCGTGGGCGCTGCGCCGGTCGGGGATGGAGCCGCGAGTCGTGGCCTGTCGCATGGTCGCGTTCATGTTCCTGCTCTACCTCGTGTTCGGGGCCACGCTCGTCATCGACGGCATCGGGTTGCGGACGGGCCTGTTCGGGGGATCGGCCCCGGCGGCCCTTACGCTGCTCCCGGCGATCGTCGGCGCCGTGGCGATCGTGGTGTTCCTCGCCGTCGCGCTGCTACCGGCCGACTTCGAGCGCCGGCTCGGCGGCTGGGCGGCCGCCAGCCGGCACCCGCGCTTAGCCGACGGTGCGCGCCGGGTGGCCACGGTGCCCGCCTCGATGGCCAGCGGTGTGCGAACGGCGATCGGGCTCGTACGCTCCCGAAATCCGGGCGTGCTCGGCGCCCCCGCCTGGTGGGGATTCGACATGGCGGTCCTGTGGGCCTCCTTTCACGCCTTCGGGGCTGCGCCGCCCATCGCGGTCCTGGTGATGGCCTACTTCCTAGGCCAGGTTGGGAACACGCTACCGCTGCCGGGCGGGATCGGCGGCGTCGACGGCGCGCTCATCGGCGCGTTCATCGCATTTGGCACATCGACCGGTCTGGCCATCGTGGCCGTCCTGGTCTACCGGGCCTTCTCCTTCTGGGTGCCCACGGTGCCCGGCGCCATCGCCTATCTTCAGTTGCGCCGCACGGTCCGCGGCTGGCGCGACGATGCTCGCCACGCGCCGGCCCAGGCTTGACGTTCCTCGTACTATAAAAAGTGAAGTAAGGGACCAGTCAGCGAAGGGAGCCTCCAGTGGCCGACAAGACCGAGAACGTGATCATCATCGGAAGCGGGCCCGCGGGCTACACGGCCGCCCTCTACACGGCGCGGGCCAACCTCGAGCCGCTGGTCATCGAAGGGTTCCTGTGGGGCGGCCTGCTCCAACAGACAACCGACGTGGAGAACTATCCGGGCTACCCCGAAGGCATCATGGGCCCCGAGATGATGCAGCAGTTCCGCGATCAGGCCGAGCGCTTCGGCACGCGGTTCATCACCGACCAGGCGACCAGGGTGGAGCTCGCCGAGGAGCCCGGCGGCATGCACAAGGTGTTCATCGATGACGACGAGTACCTCAGCCGCACCGTCATCCTCGCCATGGGAGCCGAGCACAAGAAGCTCGGCGTGCCCGGCGAGGAGGAGCTCGGCGGACGGGGCGTCAGCTACTGCGCCACCTGCGACGCGGCCTTCTTCAAGGACCGCGAGACGATGATCGTCGGAGGCGGCGACTCCGCCATGGAAGAGGCCATCTTCCTGTCGAAGTTCGCCTCCAAGGTGGCGATCGTCCACCGCCGCGACGAGTTCCGCGCCTCCCAGATCATGCTCGACCGCGCCCGCGAGACCGACAACATCGAGTTCGTGACCCCCTACGTGGTGCAGGAGCTCGTGGCCGGCGACGACGGCGCGCTGGATCGTGCGGTGCTGCTCAACGTCGAGACCGAGGAGACGCGCGACGAGTCCACCGCGGCTGCGTTCATCGCCATCGGGCACGAACCGCAGTCGGAGATCGTGGGCGGACAGGTCGAGACCGACGAGAATGGGTACCTGGTGACTGCAGGCAAGTCCACCCGCACCGGCCTCCCGGGAGTGTTCGCGGCCGGCGACGTCGTCGATCACACCTACCGCCAGGCAGTCACCGCCGCCGGCAGCGGCTGCCAGGCTGCGCTTGACGCCGAGTGGTACCTGCGCGACACGCCGGAGGTGCAGACGCCGGCGGGGATGCCTGAGGGCGACCTGGCCGAGGCGCAATGGGCCACCCCGCGCGCCTGACTCCGCGCAGATAGCCGGGTCGCCCCGCGCGCTAGGCTAGCCTGGGGCTATTCCCGGGTTGAGTGAAATGGCGGGCGGGGAGCGTTCTGAGCAGGTCGGCATTCGCCCCGTGCACGAGTTCGACGAGGCGCAGGCCATCTGGCCCCGGGGCGACCGACCGGCTGCGCTGCGCGAAGCGGCGAGCGAGTTCCGCACGCGCTTCAAGGCGCACGGAGAGACCCGTGCCGTGCGGACCATCGACCTGGTCTCAGTGGGCTATCCGGCCGCGTACGCCTTTCATGGAGCGGCGAAGGGGCTCAACCCCTACGTCAATGTCCTCAACCGGCTCGTCGTGGTTCAGTTCGACGACTTCGCCGGTGAATTGCGAACGGTCGTGTGGGAGCCCACGGTGCCCGCGGGGTCGGCCCAGGCGCCCTTCTACGCACAGCTGCTGGAGCGCTTCGGCGAGTGGTTCTCCGCCCAGGTCCTCGCGACCGTTTACCACACCGTGCCCGAGGCGCTGGCGCGCGTGGGGCTCACGCCGAGCGACGTGGACTTCGTCTCCTTCGATCATCTCCACGTCCAGGACCTCCGCATGACCATGGGCACCACCGAGCCGCTGCCGGGCGAGAACGAGCCCCGGCCACCGCTGTTTCCCAACGCCAGGTTCATCCTCCAGCGCAAGGAGGTCGACACGTTTCGCTCGATCCATCCCACCCAGTGGGCCTGGTACGTCCCCGGCGGAATGGACGCGGTGATAGAGGATCGACTCGTGCTCGTGGATGGCGATGTCGAGCTGGGCGTCGGGTGCGCCCTGGTGCACACGCCGGGTCACACCGACGGCAACCAGTCCCTGTGCGTCAATACGCCCGAGGGGGTGTGGGTTTCCTCGGGGAATGGCGTGGCGGCCGACTCCTGGCACCCACACCTATCGAAGATCCCGGGCGTGCGCAAATGGGCGGACTCCTTCGGATGCGAGGTCGTGATGAACGCGAACACGCTCGAGGACGCCGTCGACCAGTACGACTCGATGATCAAGGAGAAGGCGTTGGCCGACGTGAACCGGCGCGACCCGCGCTGGCTCAACGTCTTTCCCTCCAGCGAGCTCGGGACGCTGCGGCGGCAGTGGCCGATCGTGCCCACCTTCGTCTACGGGGGCGTGAACTACGGGCGCATCGAGTCATCGCCGACCTCCAAGCATTGACGACCGCAGAACACGGTACAAGAGGTGAGATGCTCGAGCTCGTCGACCTCCAGCGCCGCTTCGGGGACGTCCAGGCGCTCGCTGGGGCTCAGCTTCGAGGTGCCCCCGGGTCAGCTGTTCGGCTTCGTGGGGCGCAACGGCGCGGGCAAGACCACGACGATGCGCATCGTCTGCGGGCTGCTGCGCGCCGACTCGGGGACGGTGTGCTGGGACGGCGGAGAGATCGGTTTCGAGCGCAGGCGCGCCATCGGCTACATGCCCGAGGAGCGGGGCCTCTACCCCAAGATGCGCGTGGGCGACCAGCTGTCCTACCTGGCCCGGCTCCATGGTCTCGACGCGGTGGATGCACGCGACGCCGTTGCACGGTGGCTGGAGCGGCTCGGGCTCGGCGACCGGTCGGGCGACCGCGCCGACCAGTTGTCGCTGGGAAACCAGCAGCGCGTCCAGCTCGCGGCGGCGCTGGTGCACGAGCCGGGTCTGTTGGTGCTCGACGAGCCCTTCGCCGGCCTGGACCCGATCGGCACCGACGTACTGGCGGAGGTCCTGCGCGAGCGCGCCGAGGCGGGCGTCCCAGTGCTCTTCTCCTCCCATCAGCTCTAGCTGGTCGAGCGCCTGTGCTCGTCGGTTGCGATCATCGACGCGGGCCGACTGGTGGCCAGCGGCCCGGTCGACGAGCTGCGCCGGGCGCATGCCGACCGCGTCCTACGGGTGGACGTCGAGGGCGCTCCGGACGGATGGTGGGACGAGGCCGGGGGCGTGGCGAGCGCAGAGCGAGCGGGTCCGAGCACGCGCTTGACGCTGGCCGACGGTGCGGACCCGCAGCGCATCCTCGATGCGGCCCGGGCGGGCGGAAAGGTCACGCACTTCAGTGAGGTGGAGCCCAGTCTGGCCGAGGTGTTCCGCGAGGCGGTGCGAGCCTGATGATCGCCCTCGTGGCCCGGCGCGAGCTGGTCGAGCGGGCTCGCACGCGCGCGTTTCGGATCTCGCTGGTCGTCCTCCTCATCGTGGTCGTGGGAGGGGTCATCGCCGCCAACGTCCTCGGCGGCGACTCCGCCTTGCGGGTCGGATTGGCCGGATCGCCATCGGCAGCCGCCGCCGGTCAGGTCAGAGCGCAGGCGGCGCAGGCCGGGTCGCGCGTGCACGTCGTGACGCTCGCCGATCGCGCATCCGCCGAGCGTCAGCTGCGCGATGGCGGAATCGACGCCGCACTGATCGACGGAAGCGCCGTGGTGGTGAAGACCGAGCGGGGGAGCAAGGCGGCGCGCCTGCTCCAGGCGGCCGCCCGGGCGACCACCGTCCGGCGGTCGCTGGTGGCCGCGGGGCTGGCGCAGGAACGTGTCGATCGCGCCCTCTCCGCCCCCCCCAGCCGCAGGTGCGGGCCCTTGACCCGCAGAGCGCCGAACGCGATCGCGACAAGACGGCGCTCATCGGTGGACTCGTGATCCTCTACATCGCGCTCATCACCTACGGGTTGGCGGTCGCCTCGAGCGTGATCGAGGAGAAGGCCACGCGGGTGGTCGAGCTGCTGCTCGTCACCGTGCGCCCGAACACGCTGCTCGCCGGCAAGGTCCTCGGCGTCGGCGCGCTCGGCCTGGCGCAGCTGCTGGCCGTGGGCGTCGCGGCCGTGGCGGCGCAGGCGCTCATCAGCGCAAGCGCGCTTCCCGACGCGACCGCCGAAGCGTTTGCGCTGACCCTGCTGTGGTTCCTGCTCGGATATGGCCTCTATGCGGGCGCCTATGCCCTGACGGGCTCCCTCGTCTCGAGCCAGGAGGATGTGCAGAGCGCCAGCGGACCGATCACCGCGGTCCTCGTCGGCTCCTACTTCGTGGCCATCACAGCGGCCCAGGACCCCGACGGGACCTTGGCCTCGGTGTGCGCGTTCGTGCCGCCGGTCGCCCCGATGGTCGTACCGACGCGCGTGGTGCTCGGCCACATGGGGCCGCTGGAGCTGGCGATCGCCTACGAGCGGGCGATCCTGCGCACGGGCGCGCCGGCCAAGCTGCGCAGCGTCCTGCGCCAGCCGGCAGGCTGAGAAGTCCTCACGCCTCCGGCATCTGCGCTGCGCCAGCACGAGCACGTGGATCTCGTGGCCGCGCGCCCGGTGATCAGCTGCGGGATCTGCAGGGCACCTTCGTACAGCGTCGTCACGCGCCGGTCACGGAAGTAGCTCTCCACCGGATGGTCGTCCACGTAGCCCGCCCCGCCGCGTCGCGCTGGAGCGCGCGCTCTCGCTTCGCGCACACGCGCGATAGCGCGTCAGGCTATGGGTCGGGCGCTCGAACGTCGTCCGGAGCGAGCGAGCGCGGGGCGGCTCTCCAGACGCTCCCAATGCCGAAGAGCGAGCATGCAAGCGGGACCTCCACCCGCTGCCGGTGGTAGGCGCGAAGCGGAAGCGTTTGGTGCGGGCGCAGCAGGAGATCGAGAGGCCATCTACCTCCTCCTCGGCGGAGGTCCGAGGGGGACATACTCGTACGACCAAGGCGAGAGTTGTGACGTGCGCGCGGCGTCGCTGCCAGTGGAAGGGTCAGCGCGGCTCCTCGATGAGCTCGGCGAACACGCTTGCTCGGGCGAGCCGACGGTCGGTGGTCAATAGCGGGAGCGAGCCGAGCGAGCTTGCGAGCTCTACGTAGAGCGCGTCGACGAGCCGGAGCTGCTCCCGAGCCTCCCACGCTCCCGACAGCAGCCGGGCGAGCGGGTGGCGGTGAATCGGCGCCGTGGCGACCTCGGCCACCGCCGCCGCCGCAGCGGTCGCGGCTAGTTCGCCCGCGCGGTGAAGGCGACCAAGTGCGGAGAGCACCTCAGCGTCGAGATGTGCGGGCGCGTGCAACTCGCATCCGCGCATGCGCGCACGCACCGCGATCCCAGCAGCCGTGCCGAGAAGCGCCTCGACGATCGCGGAGGCGTCGATGACCACCGCGTCAGCCCGAGGGTCTGGCACCGAGCTCCGCGCGCGCGTCGTCCAGAGCCTCGATCACCCGCTCGTGAGCCACATTCTGCTGCGGCAGCGCCTCGAGGCGATCGAGCCAGCGGTCGGTATCACCGCGGGTCAGTGCGCCGCGCAAAGCCTCCTGCGCGACACCGGAGATGTTCAAGCCCGCTTTCCGGGCTCGCTGCGCGAGGTCGTCGGGGAGATACACGTTCACCCGCGCCATGCGCATATCATACACACGACCTGCTCAGGGCTTCGGGGTCGCAGTACACTCGCCCGCAATGGACGCATTCGCCCGGATCATGGGGCCGCGTGCCGAGCCCGAGGTGACCGATGCGGAGCTCCTAGCGCGCGTGCGGCGCGGCAAGTAGCCGAGCTGGCCATGACGCGCGTGCTCATCGTCGGCTGCGGGTGCCGGGGCCAGGGGCTGGCGCGGACGCTCCTCGCGGAGGGTCACACGGTCCGCGGCACCACGCGCGCTGCCACCGGACGTGCTGCGGTGGAGGCCACGGGCGCTGAGGCTTGGATCGGCGACCCCGACCGCGTCGGCACGCTCACGGGAGCGCTCGACAACGTCACGATCGTGTGCTGGCTCCTGGGCACCGCACGGGGTGCCGAGGAGTCGCTGCGCGAGCTGCACGGCCCGCGGCTGCGCGCGTTCTGCGAACGGCTGGTGGACACGACGGTGCGGGGCCTGATCTACGAGGCGGCGGGGACCGTCGACGTTGGGGTGTTGGCAGCGGGCTGCCACATCGTCGAGGAAGCGGCGACGACCTGGGAGATACCGGTGCGCATCGTCGAGACCGACCCCGCGAGCCACAACCGCTGGGCGGCCGATGCGCTCGCCGCGGTGAATGGTTTGTTGGCGGCACCGCACGCCATGGGGCGCAGCACGGGTTCCGCTACACTCGGCCCACAAATACCCATTTGACGATTGGGATTCAGGAGGAAGCGCCGTGGCTGATTATGCGAACGACGTGCTGGTCGACACCCAGTGGCTGGAGGAGCACCTCGAGGACGATTCCATCCGTATCGTCGAGGTGGACGAGAACCCGGCCCTCTATGCCGACGCGCACATCCCGGGCGCGATCGGGTTCGACTGGAAGGCCGATCTCCAAGACCAGGTCAAGCGCGACTTCCTCGGCCCCGAAGCCTTTGGAGCGCTCTTCGGCAGCCGCGGAATCTCCAACGAGCACCTGATCGTCCTCTACGGGGACCGCAACAACTGGTTCGCTGCCTACACCTACTGGTACCTCAAGTACTACGGGCACGACAACGTCAAGCTGCTCAACGGCCCGCGCGAGAAGTGGATCGGCGAAGGTCGCGCGACCACGGTTGATCCCCCCGACTTCGAGGCCGCGACGTTCAACGTGCAGTCCAGCGACGACTCGATCCGCGCCCTGCGAGGCGAGGTGCACGACGCGCTCGATCAGGACGTGAGGCTCGTGGACGTCCGCTCCCCGCAGGAGTACTCGGGCGAGCTCATCGCCATGGCTGGATACGAGCAGGAGGGCGCCCAGCGCGGAGGTCATATCCCGGGCGCGGCCTCCGTCCCGTGGGCACAGGCGGTCAACGAGGACGGGACGTTCAAGTCCGCCGATGACCTGCGCGAGCTCTATACGGGCAAGGGCGTCGTCGACGGGTCGCCGATCATCGCCTACTGCCGCATCGGCGAGCGCTCCGCCCACACCTGGTTCGTTCTCCACGAGCTGCTCGGCAACGACGACGTCAAGAACTACGATGGTTCGTGGACCGAGTGGGGGAACCTCGTCGACGTTCCAATCGAGAAGGGCGCGTAGGCCGGGCATCATCGGCCGCTGACCGATTCAGCCGTCCGCGGGGAGCTCCATGCGCTCGAGCAGGTCGGAGAGGATGCGGGCCGTCGCCCCCCAGATGACGTTGCCGCCGATGTCGTAGACGTCGGTGCGCAACGGCACGCCGCGCCGCATCAGCCGCCGTCGCGCGTAGCC
>JBBSIW010000089.1:0-8395 GCA_038231895.1 Solirubrobacterales bacterium
CCGCCCTCACGAACGCCGACGCATGACTCGGGGCCATCGTGGATCGCTACTCCCTTCGATGTAGAGAACTCTCATCTCCTTCTCCATGCCGGTTCATCCCGGCGCTCCATAACTCCTGCCGGAACCCCGCTAACTCAATACCCGTGTGCACGATGGGCGCGAGGGCAACGAGTGTCTGCACGGGGTGGACTCAGTCGAGGACGCCGTCCGTCGGCCCGACCGGCGCGAGGGCAGTCCGGGCGTTAGACTTGTGTTTGTCGGGCGTTTGCCGATACAGTCATGTGGAAAAGGAGGCCCGCATGCCCACCGCCTTCGCCAGCGAAGCAGCGCACATACACGAGATTGGACACCTGGCGGTTTCGGACATCGCGCGCGCTACCGGCGCCAACGAGACCACCGTGCGCGCGTGGCTGCGCGCCGATCGGTCGCCGTCCGGCAACCACGCCGAGCGCTTGGCGGAGCTTTCGTCGATTGTGGAACGACTGGTGCGGGTCATGGAGGTCACCTACGTGTCGGTGTGGATGAGGAAGCCGCTCCCCCTGCTCGACGACGACAAGCCGCTTGATGTAGTGGCTGCCGGTGAGTACCGGCGTGTGTCGCGCGTAGTGGCCGGTCTGGAAGCCTCAGGCGCCATCTAGCCGCCTTGGATGTCGAATCGGCGACGCTGTCAGGCACTTGGTGGCGCCACATACCGGCTGGCGGCGACGTCTACTGCGTCCCGCCGCATGCAGCGGATAACCGCTGGCAGCGGGGGCACGTGATTGATGCGTTGTACTTCGCCGAAGTGAGCACACCGTTTGGGCGGAGTGGTACCGCTATCTCGCTCAAGCGGGTTTGCCCCCCAAGCAGGGTCTCCCGCGCGATTTGTGGGCCTGGGAAATTTCGTTGGCTGACGTCGCCGATCTCAGCGACGATGGTCGACTCGGCCGCGTCGGCTTGGCAAGCATGCAGCCCACGCGGCTTCAGTGGCCGACATTCCAGCCCGTCGGCGAGCAACTGCACCACGATGGCTGGCCCGGTCTCGTCAGCGCGTCAGCTGCCCGACCGAAGGGCCGTACGCTGTGCGTCTTTAGCACCGGACGAGCACCTCGCGGGCGCGATCGTGGGCCTCGTCGAGCGGAGGCGCCGCGAGCTGGGTGCGGGAGGGCCTGCGATACGGGGGGATCGCCCTGGGGCTGGCCGGCCTGCTGCTGCTCGGCTGGTGGACGATCTGACGCAGCTGGCCGAGCCGACACCTCCTGTGCTGACACCGCGGCAGTTCGCCGAGCAACTGTCCTAGACGCCGCCTTCGCCGACCTGCTCGAAGACCGCCGCCCGCGCTAGGTGACACTCACCGACGCCGGACCACTGATCGCGCTCATCGACGCGGCCGACTCGGCCAGCCGGCGGAGGGCCGTCCGGGCGGACGCTGACGCCCGGAGCGCCAGGCCCACCAGCCTGACCGTTGTAGTGCGCTTTACGCTACATTTGAGGAGTGTCGCCTGCCCACCCTCCTCTGTCGCTGCGCCTCGGTCACGAGGGCTTTCGCGCGCTCGATGAAATTGCGCGATGCCGCGGAGTAAGCCGAGCGGAGGCCGCGCGCCAAGCAATCGCTGAGGCAGCCGAGCGAGAGCGTCGCTGCACTGGCCTTGCAGCGGAGGCCAGGAGGCTCATGCAGGACGACGGCTACGTTCGCGAGGTTCGCGAGGTAACCGCTCTCATGGAGCAGCTGCGTGGTACGGGGTGATGTCCACGCAATCAACCTGCCGCCCCGCCGCGGTCGCGTCCAGCACGGCCGTCGCTACGCCATCATCGTCCAAGCCGACGAGCTGCTGGCACTCTCGACGCTCGTCGTCTGTCCCACCTCGCGTTCAGCTCCCCAAGCCAGCTTCCACCCCGAAATCGAGCTCGGCGCCGAACCCACACGGGTCCTGTGCGAGATGGTCGGGGCAGTAGACGCGCGGGCCCTCGGCACGCAGGTCGCTCACCTGACCCTCGCGGAGATGCGGACCATCGACGACGCGCTCCTGCTCGTCCTAGGCATGGGATGGAGTCGCTCGTAGACAGACGTGCTGGACGCTACCGGTTGGAGTGATAAGACCGGCGCGGGCCGAGGATTGATCAGCGTTTCAAGCGCCTGGGCGGACACCGTCTCGCGCTGGAGGAGAGCCTCCGCGATCGCATCGAGCGTCGAGGAGCACCCTAGACGGTGTGCACCCGTACACGAGTGTGGGCCTCGATCGCTTTGGCGAGCGGCTTGTCCATCGTGACCAGCGCTGAGTCGAGCGCCTCGGCGAGCGCTACGTAGACGCCGTCGTAGGGCGTGAAGTTCGCGCGCAGGCGCCAAGCTCGCCGGGCGAGCACGCGGGATGAGTGGCGGGCGAGGCCCAAGTCTGCGAGATCATCGAGCGCTTGGTCGCAGCGCGCTCCCGCCACGAGCCCGCCGGCCTCGCGCCGTCGGAACGCGCTGAGGAGTTCCACGTCCAGCAGGTCGGGGGCGTGGAGCCCCGCGCGCGCGGAGCGCAGCTCGGCCGCCACTGCCTCGGCGTGCGGGAGCCCGAGCAGAAGCTCGACGAGCGCCGAGGCGTCGACCACCAGCATGGTGGGAGCTCAGCGCGACTCGCGGAGCGTGCGCACGGTATCTGCGGCCGACTCCCCGCCCTCAGCAGTGGGCTCGCGCTCGAGCACCCGCAGCTCCTCGCGAGTCGGCCGCCGGGAGATCTCCTCAAGCTCCTGACGCAAGTACTCCGACAGCGACGTGCCCGCCAGCGCGGCGCGGGCCTTGAGCGCGCGGTGCACGGTCACCGGGACTTCGCGGATCTGAATAAGCACTCCCATACGGTGCGAATGGAAACCTGCGCTGCGTAGGAAACGCGCCGCGGGTTTCTCATGAACACCGACGGCACGGTTACTTCTGGTCCTCCATGGCCGACGCTGCGGAGCACGCCGCGGATCCGTGCGTATTACGTAGCACAACCTAGGTGATACAGTCGATTGCGTGCGAAGCGTCCGGCTAAGCCCCGAGCTCGATGACCTCGTACGCCGCGCAGCCGCTCGAGAGGGAGCGTCGGTGTCCCAGTTCATCCGTACCGCCGCCGCCGAGCGCGCGCAACGCACGCTCGAGCAGCGCGATCAGCTGAACGACATCATCGGCTCAGTTCGATCCTCGGGAGGCGCTGCGAGCCGCTCGGGCTCTGCCTTCGCCGACCTTCTCGAAGACCGCCGCCGCAGCGGGTGACGCTCACCGATGCTGGACCGCTGATCGCGCTCATCGACGCGGGCGAACCGGCTCACGACCGCTGCCGGTCGGCGTTTGATGATCTCCACCTCCCGCTCCTCACCACCTGGCCCGCCTTCACTGAGGCCATGTACCTCCTCGGCCGGGCGGCAGGATGGCCGGCTCAGGATGCACTCTGGCGCATGGTCCAACGCCGGGCCCTTGTCCTGGCCGAGCTCAGCGATGAGCTCGCCCTGCGCGCCGCAGAGCTCATGCGCCGCTACAACGACCATCCGATGGACCTGGCCGACGCGACCCTCATCGCCGTTGCCGAGGCGCACGACCTACGCAGTATCTTCACCCTCGATAGCCACTTCACGACATATCGCCTACACGGCAGGCGCCACCTGCACGTCATTCCCTGATCTGACCGCGCTCGCTCAACGGCGGGGCGAACTGGGCCGAGAACGTCGTCGAGGCCCGGCTGCACGGGGAGCAAACCTGGCCGCCCGCGTCATATACTAGGCAACGGCGGACGGAACGAGGTTCTCGCATCGCCATGGAAGCCCGCACCGAGTGGACAGACCAACGGCTGGACGACTTCGCGGAGTCGCTCAAGATCCTCCCGGTTGAAGTCGGCAAGATCCGAGAGGCAGTCGACCGCCTGACGCACGAGACGCGAGCGATGCGCTCCGACCTCTCCTCATCCCAACGGCCAACGGCAGATCGCCCAAATTGGGTGGGCGCTGGCTGCGGCACTACTGACGGCACTCGTCGCGCTCGTCATCGCCGTGGCCTGAGCCGGCTACACCGGCGCCGGCCGGTGACTGATCAGCGTCTCAAGCGCCTGGGCGGACACCGTCTCGCGCTGGAGGAGGGCCTCCGCGATCGCATCCAGCGTCGAGCGCGAGTCGAGCAGCACCTCGCGGGCGCGATCGTGGGCTTCGTCGACCAGCCGTCTGACCTCGACGCCGATCAGCCGGGTTTCCTCGTCTGAGTAGCCGGGCATGCCCGCGCGCGAGTCAGTGTGGTGCTCGTCGTGGTAGCTGACGCCGCTGAGCGCGTCGCTCATACCGAACTCGCACACCATCCTGCGGGCCAACGAGCTGACCCTGGCGAGGTCGTCCGAGGCTCCTGAGCCGGGCTCGCCGAACACGATCTCCTCGGCGCTGCGGCCGCCGAGAGCCATCGCCATGTGATTGATCAGCGTCGAGCGCGGGTAGATCGCGCGCTCGTCTTCGTCGATGTTCCAGACATGGCCGAGCGTGCGACCCCGCGGGACGATGCTGATCTTGTGCGGGACGCTGACGCCCGGAAGCGCGAGGCCGACGAGCGCGTGGCCGGCCTCGTGGTAGGCGACGGTCCGCCGCTCCTCGTCGGTGAGGATGTGCGTGCGCGAGCCCACCCCGAGCAGCACCCGCTCGACGGCCTCGTCGAGCCCCGCAGATGAGATCTCGACCAGCCGCTGGCGCGCGGCGAGCAGCGCCGCCTCGTTGATCACGTTGGCCAGGTCAGCGCCGGAGAAGCCCGGCGTCAGGCCGGCCACGAGGTCGAGGTCGACGTCGGCGGCGAGGCGCTTGCCCTCGGCGTGAACGGCAAGGATCGCGCGGCGCCCAGCGCGATCTGGAAGCACCATCTCGACCTGGCGGTCAAAGCGCCCGGGTCGCATGAGCGCGGTGTCGAGCATGTCGGGGCGGTTGGTCGCCGCCATCACGATCACGCCGGTGCGCGGCTCAAAGCCATCGAGCTCGACCAGCAGCTGGTTGAGCGTGTTCTCGCGCTCACGATGCCCATCGAGCGCCACCTGCGCGCGGTGTGAGCCCAACGCGTCGATCTCATCGATGAACAAGATCGCCGGGGCTACCGCCTTGGCCTCGGCGAAGAGGTCGCGCACCCGTGCTGCTCCCTGGCCCACGAACACCTCCACGAACTCGGTTGCCGCTACGGAGAAGAACGCGGCATTCGCCTCGCCGGCGACCGCCTTGGCCAGCAGCGTCTTGCCGCATCCGGGCGGACCGCTGAGCAGGATGCCGCGCGGAACCCTGGCACCCAGCTCTGCGAAGCGCTCGGGCTCTGAGAGATAGTCACGGACCTCGCCGATCTCCGCGATCGCGTCGTCGACCCCCGCCACATCGGCGAAGCTGACCCGCTCGCCATTGGCGCTGGCGCGGTGCCCGACCGTGCGCTCCCGCATCGAGAGCCGTCGCTGGCGCTCTGGCGCCTCGAGGATGCGGCGCAGGCCCTCGTCGAGCTCCGCCTGGGAGATTGCGGGCTTGCGCGCCTGGGCGGCCAGCAGCGCGGCCTCGTTTACCACGTTGGCCAGGTCGGCTCCGGTGAGCCCGTGCGCCCGGCTGGCGATCGTGTGCAGGTTCACGTCCTGGCCGAGCCGCCTGCTCTTGGCGTGCAGCATGAGGATGGCCAGGCGATCGTCCTCACTCGGGCGCTCGAGGCCGACGGTTCGGTCAAAGCGCCCCGGGCGCAGCAGCGCGGGGTCGAGCACATCGGGCCGGTTGGTCGCACCGACCAGGATGATGCCCTCGAGCGCAGAGAACCCGTCCATCTCGGCGAGGATCTGGTTGAGCGCCTGCTCCTGCTCGCCGCTCCCCGCGGCCGCAGCCGCGTCGCGGCGACGTCGGCCGATCGAGTCAAGCTCGTCCACGAACACGATCGCCGGGGCGTGCTCGCGCGCCTCGCGAAACAGCTCCCGCACCCGTGCGGCGCCCACGCCCACGTAGAGCTCGACGAAGTCAGACCCCGAGATGGAATAGAACGACGCGCCGGACTCACCCGCCAGCGCCCGCGCAAGCAGCGTCTTGCCGCAGCCCGGCGGGCCGTAGAGCAGAATGCCCTTCGGGATGCGCGCGCCCAGCTCGACGAAGCGCTCGGGCTCTGAGAGGAAGCCGACCAGCTCTCGCAGCTCGCCGATCGCCGCCTCCTGTCCGGCCACGTCGGCGAAGGTGACCCGGCCTTCCTCGCTGGCGAACTTGCGCGCCCCGCTCTTGATGTTGAACAGCCCCGACCCTCGACGGTAGGACAGGATCAGGTACACGAAGACCACAACCAGGATCAGCGCCGGGATCAGCAGCGTCGCCGGCAGCACCAGGCTCTTGGCGAACTGCTGATCGATCGTGACCGGAATGCGACGCCTCAGCAGTAGGTTCACCAGGCTGTCCTGGCTCGCGGCAAACTTCAGATAGGGCGCGTTGTAGCTGCCGACCGAGCCGTCGGGGCGCGTGTAGCGCCCGGTGAGCACGGCATCCTGGTTGAGGATGCGGACATCTTTGATCTGCTTTCGATCGAGCGTGCGGACGAACGTGTCAAAGCGCAGCCGGTCGCCGCCGACATGGGGCTTTGAGTACTCGAGCACGCCCACATAGGCGAGGAGGAGCCCGACCACGGCCAGCGAGGACCACAGCCCGAGGCGACTCCTGCCGGACCGCCTCCGCCACTTCGACGATCGCTTTGGCGTCCCGGCCATCAGCTGATCCGCCTACCGGAGGGCACGCAGACAGTGTAAGCCGGGCACGGAGCGGTGGCGCAGCCTGGCAGAGCTGCGCCACCGGTCGGTTTCAGTGTGAACGCCGCTGGGCCGCGCGAGCCTCACGCAAGCGGGCGGTCTGCCTCGCGGTCGTCTCCGTCGCGCGTCGTCACGCTGCCCAGGCCCGCCGGCACCCGGCGCCTGCGCACCTCGGCGATCGCGAAGCCGCCGAACAGCAGCACGAGCCCCAGGCCGAGGACCCCGGCGCCGATGGCCAGCTGAGAGCCAGACCCACCGGTGATCGCCTTGCCGGTCGGGTGTATGCCCCCGCTCAAGCCGCTTCGCGGGTTGCCCGTCGTGGCATGCCCGGCAGCCGGGCCGCCGACCAGTGACGGGATGTGCGACTGGTTGAACGGGTGCCAGCCTCCGAGGCTCGTAGCGGACTTGGCTGCACTGGGTACGGGCGGCAGCGAATCCGCGAACACGGCCTGGCCCGACTTGCCCTTGGCGATGGCGGGCGTGGAGGGTGCCGGCGCGTGATCACTGTGACTGGCGCTACTGCGGCTGATGCTCGGATGCTTGCTGGCGACCGGGCGCGCGTGGCTCACCGGGGACTTTTGACCCTGGGCGTGCGTGCGAGTCGGGGCCGTGGCCGTCGGCTTGCTCGAGGGGGCGGGAGCCGCCGCAGCGTTGTTCGTCGCGGGCGCCGAGGTCTTGGGGCTGGGCGAAGCCGCAGGAGCGGCTTGCACCTGGAGGGCTCTCACCGCATTGCCGATGATGGCTCCATCACCTGTTCGCGCGACCCCCTGCACGTAATACGTGCCCGGTCCGGTCGACGGAATCGTCACGTTGACGGTAAAGCTGGGTCCGGTCGCCGTTGTGAGCAACGGCCCGTTGGTGCCGTTCCAGTGGATCTCGACCGGCCCCGAGATGAACCCCTTCCCGGTCACGGTGACGGTATCGCCGGAGCGAGCACTCGTCGGATTCAGGTTGATGAAGGACTGTGGGGTGCAGGCCCACGCCAGAGCCGCCGTTGCCGCCAGCACGCCCATAGCCCCCAATAAAACGATGCAGTTGCGGCGCATTACACCCTCTCCTTTGCTCATCGTCACCGAGACGATCGTAGTTGCATGACAATACTCCCTGCTACCGCCGTGCGAAAGTAAATTTGGCCGATCGCGTGCGCGATCGCTTGCCCGACGCGTCCGTCGCCACCACCAGGGCCCGGTAGCTTCCGGGTCGAAGCACGCGGCGCCCCAGCCGGCCCGAGAACTTCTGGCGGTTTCTTCCCTTGACGCCCTTTCGAGCGAAGTTGCCGAAGTTCACGTAGAGCACGCAGGCCCGACGCCCGCGGTTGCGCCTCGTGGCCTTGCGGCAGCTGTTGAATACACGCCGTCCCGTGGTCCTGCGTTGGATGAAGAAGCGAACGGTGGCGTTGTCGGAAAGCCGGTAGCGGAAGGTGGTTGAGACGGAGAGGACCTTGGGGGAGGCGCTGAGCGAGCGGACGACGGGCGCCGGCGGATCGATCTTGGCCGCGAAGGCGTCCACCGAGCCGAAGCCACCTCTCTTGGTTGTCGCCGGGCCGACCTTGACCGGGAAGCCCCCCGTGCGCTGATCGGAGTCGGTGCGTCCGGCGACGTAGGCATTGCCCGAGGCGTCCAGCGCGACGCCGAAGCCCTCATCGAGCCCAGCGCCCCCCACGAACCCCGCGTAGTCGAGAC
>JBBSIW010000090.1:0-8334 GCA_038231895.1 Solirubrobacterales bacterium
GATCGTCCGCCGCGCCTACGGCTTCCACTCCGCCAACGCCGCGCTCGCGCTCGTCCACCTCACCTGCGGACCAGTCACACTCACCCTCCCACACGAACAAGCGCTCGCGTGACTTCACCTACGATCATCCCCGGAGAGCCGAGAACTTGAACCCCTTGCGGTAGTCGAACTTCTCGGCGGCGCGCACGAGCCCGAGCGTCCCCTCCTGGATGAGGTCGAGGAACGGCAGGCCCTGGTTGCGGTAGTTCTTGGCGATCGAGACCACCAGTCGCAGGTTTGACTCGACCATCTTCTGCTTGGCGTCGAGGTCGCCGCGCTCGATGCGCTTGGACAGGGCGACCTCCTCCTGCGCGGTGAGCAGGCGGACCTTGCCGATGTCCTTGAGAAACAGCTGCAGCGAGTCCGTCGTCATGTCCGGCTTGAGATCGAGTGGCGTCTTGGCCCTGCGGCGGCCCCGCTTGTCCGGCGCGCGCTCCACCTCGTTGGCAGTCGCGGCGGGATCCACCTCCTCCACCAGCTCGATCTCGGCCTTCTCAAGAAAGCCGTGCAGCTCCTCGACGTCGGCTTCGTCGACGTCTAACTCCGCGACGGCGGTGGCGACCTCGCCGTAGGTGAGGACGCCGGTCTGCTGGCCCTTGAGCAAGAGGCCCTTGACCTCTTCCAGTTCTTGAAGCTCGGCTACTGACATTTCACATCTCTCGGTCGTTCGCCGCGGCGCCGAAACCGGGGCGCCAAATTCAGGCGTTGGCGGTACAACCCAACTCAATGTACGCCCTTGACGGGGTCGGCCAATCCCTCGAGGCGCGGGCTTCCGCGTGCCATTAGCGCGTTGAGGTGAGCGCCAGCTCGGCCGGATGATCCGTTGCAGCTCGAGCCGGACTGGGAGGTCTTCCACCTGGACGGCCGGCCGTACCGGATGGAGGAATGGCCGGTGGTCCGGTCAATCGCGTCGGTCGAGGAGGTTGTCGACGAGGAGTCCTTCAACCTGTTGGCTGATGACAGCCGTTAGTTCGTTCGTTGCAGCTCGTTGACGACCAATGGGTAGGTCGTCGGCGGATTGGTCATGGACGACATCACGGAGGAGAAGTGTGCCGAAGAGGAGGCGCGTACCACGCCATGCTGGTACACAACGTGGAGGACGCGGTCATCGCCACGCCCGAACGCCAGCGCTGCTACCCGCGCTGTTCGCCGCCGGCTACCGCTACGAGGAGATGCTTTCGGCGACCTGGACCAACGTCAACAAGCATCTGGTCAACGCGCGGGCTTGCGTCCGCGCGCTCGAGCGTGCGCCATAGCCGCCGCCCGCGGGCTCTACTTCTGCTTGGCGCGCCGGCCGATGCGGATCCGCTCCGTGACGGCCGTCTTCGGACGCCGCTTAGCCGCCCCCTTGGGCAGAAAACGGCCAGTGATCGCGTCGCGCACCGCGCTTATTGTCTTCTTGCCACGAGCCATGCCCGAAGTATGCCACGCGCACCCGCGCACGTGGGAGCCACGGAGAGCTGTGGGTCTCGCGGCACTGATCAGCGCGGGACCCCGCCGGGGTCGAGGGGTCTGTCGTGCGCCGACTCTGTGGCCAGCTGGCTCGGGCCTACAAGCCCCGCCCTGCGGGCAGGCCTCGCCGGTCGCTGACGCGACGGGGCTCCTGCCGGCCCTCGCCCGTCGCACTCGGGTTCCGGCCCCTCCCATTGTCCGCCCACGGCGCTGCGTCCAGACCCAACGGCGCGGCCGTTGAGCGCCCTGTTTGAGCGTCGCGCCGGCGGAGAACTTCGGTGTCTTTGACGCCTTGATCTTGACCGTGGCGCCCGTTTGGGGTTGTCCGGACGGTGCCAAGCGCAGACTGCCATAGCTTGTCCAAGGAGCGCGGGAGGTTGGCGAACAACGGTCGCTATCGCTCGCACGAATGCGAGAGCGAGCCGACGTCCACCGGGACGTTTCGTCCTGGTCGAGGAGCGACGGCGCAGATCGACCGGCGCAAGTGAGGGCGGGCAGGGCGGCTCGTGGGACCGCGTCCTCGCGACGGTCGGCGGCGTGGGTTAGGGTTCGTGCCGTGGGAGTGCTTGAGGCGAGTTGCACGGTCGAGATCGACGCGCCGCGCGAGCGCTGCTATGAGATTGCCGCTGACATACAGGGCGCTCCCAGGTGGCAGGGCGCGTTGGAGGATGTCGAGGTGCTCGAGCGCGACGAGGAAGGCCGCGCCAGACTGGTCGAGACGGTTTCAGACGCGATGGTCAAGAAGGCGAAATCGGTCCTGCGCTTTGAGTATGACCCGCCGGGCGGTCTCTCCTGGGAGCAGGAGGAGGGCGACACGAAGTGGCTCGTCGGCAGCTGGGAGCTGGAGGACCTGGGCGAGGGACGCACCCGCGCCACCTACTCGTTGCGTACGGACACTGGACGGGTCCTGGGGCTGCTGCTGCGGGGCCCTGTCGAGGGCAAGGTCAAGGAGCATCTGACGAAGAGCGCCGCCGAGGGACTCAAGGCCGAGGCCGAGGGCGCCGGCTAATCCATCGTTTCGCAGTCCGAGCGCGGGGTGGGTGAAAACCGCGCCCGCGCTGGCCCAATGGCGGAGCGTCCATAGGCCATCGATTTGAGATGGACGCGATGCGGGGGGGCTGGTGCGGGTGTCCTGGGGTTCTTTCTCGTCGTGGGTGTCTGGGTCTACTTCGCGGGCCGGTGGCGGCTTGCTCCGCGCCGTCTCGTTCTTCTCGCACGCGGGCTGCGTGTTCTCCGGCCTGCGGGGGAGCGCGGGATAGTGGAGCGCGCCCGCGACGCGCTCACCGGCGGCAACGAAGAGGCAGGAAGGCAGGCCAAACTCCCAAGGGTCTTCTGACGCAGCCTGACAGACAGCGAAGGGGAAAGCGTCGGCTCAGGCGGGGGTCGCGGTCGGACCGTCAGCTTCCACGGCTGATTCCTCGAGCGCTTCCCCGGCGCGAACAGGCGCTGGGATCAACGCTGCCCCTATGAGGATCAGGGCGAACGCGCCAACGCGCACGCCTACCACGAAGGCGTTGTTGCCCAGCCGGTCTCCGAAGACGGCGAGCCCGGCGATGATCGTGGACAGATTCGCCGCGACCGAGGTGACGGCGATCACCGCGACGCCGTCGCCGATCTGCAGGCTGCGAGCGGACGCGAAGAACGAGAAGACAGCCGCGGTGAGGATGATCACGCTCCAGGGGCTAAGCAGGCCGATGAGGCCAGCGGCGAGGTCGCCTGAGAGCGCTTTTATCGCCACGTCTGAGATCCCGAACCCAAGTCCGCCGGCGATGCCAAGCAGCACGCCGCGCTGCACCGGGATGCGTTCGATCAGGTGAGAGAGGACCAAAAGCATGCATACGCTGATGGCGGCGGCCTCGAAGATGATCATTCCCGCGAGCGAGTAGTGGGCGTGGGCTCCTCCCTTCCCGCCCCCGCCGGTCAGCGTCAGCAAGCTAAGCGAGACCGCCACGACGCCGATCCCGATCCACTGGCGGCGCCCGAGCTCGAAGCCGAAGAAGCGCTCGGCGAGCACCGCCAGGAAGACGAGGCCTCCCGCGAGCACCGCTTGGCCGATCGAGATCGGGGCGAGGCTCAGCGCGGCCACGTGCAGGCCGAACGCCACCGCCGCGATACCCCACCCGATGCTCCACCACTTCGAGCGAAACAGATCGATCGCGCTGCGCAACGGATGGCGCATCTCGACATCCGGCGCGGCGACCGCGCCCTTGTACTTGAACAGAAAGCTCAGATTCGTTCCGAGAGCGGAGAGCAGCGCACAGATCAGGCCGAAGCCGACGGCCAGCGAGATGCCGCTCACGGTGGCGCGGTCTTCTGAGTGTTCATCAAGCGCAAGCGCGCTACCGCCGCTGGGGGCCAGCTCACGCCAAGCAAGGTACGCCTCTGGAGCCCGTGGGGTGCGGCTCACAGCGCCAGCTGCCCGGTGGCAGTTAGCTCTCGGCGCCCATGACCTCGATGGGCTTGTCGATCGCGACGGCGAGGACATCGGAGTTGTGCTGGGCCGAGGACATGGCCACGCTGGGGTCTGAGCCGGGGTCGCCGCTGGTCACGGCGCGTAGGATCACGCAGCTCTCGCGGTCCTCGAGCTCTATGTTGGCGATTGACTGGTCGCGGCTGCGCTCGAGCTGCTCTGCCAAGCGGATCACGCCGCAGAGCACCTTGAGGCGATCGGAGTCGCCCTTGCGCTTGAGGTCTGCGAGCGCGGAGGGGTCGGGGTCGCCCTTGCGGTGCCAGCGGGCGATCAGGGCGATGAGCTCCAGTTCGCGAGGATCAAAACCGGGCAGTCCGGCGCTTTGGATCAGGTAGTAGGAGTGGCGATGGTGATCGTCGTAGTCGATCGCTACGCCGATGTCGTGGAGCATGCAGGCTGCCCAGAGCAGCTCTCGCTCGGCGTCGCCCAGGTCGTGCAGCCCGGCCTCGCGGAGCGCGTCGAACATACGCAGAGAAAGGCGCGCCACGTGTTCAACGTGCACGTCGTCGGTGCGAAATCGATGGGCCAGGTTGATCACCGACCCGCGCCGCACGTCTTCGAGCAGCGGCGGGTCGCGGCCCTCCAGCAGGCGCTCGAAGAAGATCCCCTCGCGCAGGCCCGCGTGCGTGACCTCCAAGGCGTCAAAGCCGCCGTGCTCCATCGCCGCGGCCACCACGACCGCGCCACCCAGGATCACGTCCCCGCGGTCGGGCTTGATCCCCGCCACCGAGCCGCGTTTAGCCACGGGCTTTGAGGCCAGCAGATCGATTAGCTCCTCGAGCCGCTCGCGTGTTAGCACGAAGCCCTGCACGTCGACGTGTGGCAGGTCGAGCGTCTTCTGAGCCGCGGTCGCGAGGTTTCGGATCGTGCCCCCGATCCCGGCCAGGCGCCGACTCTCCCGGCCCGCCCACCACTCAAACTCCGAGAGGATGTGACCCACGTGCTTGCGCAGTGCCTTGATCTGCTTGCCGGACGTCTTTTCGCCCTCGAGGAAAGCCTCGCTGACCCGCACCGATCCAAGGCCAACGGACTCGGCCTCCTCCAGGCGCCGGTCAGCGATTCGCATGACCTGCACGCTGCCGCCGCCCACGTCGATTCCAAAGCCATCGCTCAGCGTCAGCGAGTTGGCGATCGCCAGGTAGCCATACCGAGCCTCCTCGGCGCCGCTAATCACCCTCACCCGCAGACCCGTGCGCTCTTTGACTGCCTCAAGGAGCTCGTCGCGGTTGGTGGCGTCGCGAATCGCGCTGGTAGCCACCGCGTCCACGTCCTCCACGCCGGAAGCTCGCAAGAACGACGAGAAGACCGCGGCTGTATGAAGAGCACGATCCATCGGCTCCGCCTGGAGAACGCCAGTGTCACCCATTCCCGCGCTCACGCGAGTGGCCTCCCGAATCTCATCCGCCAGGCTCCACCAGCTACCCGGCTCATACTGGAAGACCACCAGGCGAAAGGAGTTCGAACCCATGTCGATCACCGCCACGCGTTCCATCGTCACACGGGATCATCGCGCACCGACGGTTGCCGCGATCTGGCGGCATCCTCTTATTTGGCGAGTCGATCGGATTCGGCGGGGTCGGGGTCATCGGTCGCCTGCTGCTCGCGGCGCGGCTGTAGATCACGTCTTTGAGTTGGGGCATCGACCGAGGTGTCGCTATTGCCGGGAGCACCCGTGCTCGCGCTCGCTCGACCCGCCGGTCGCGTCAGGGCCGGTTCGCTTGACCTCGGACGGGAACGGTTCGTCGGGTTGCTCATAGTTCGATGCGTTCACCCATGGTCACGGTGCGGTTGTCGGGGAGCCTGAAGTATTCGACTGGGTTGGCGGCGTTGTGAGCCAGGCTGAGGAACAGCTTTTTGCGCCATGTGCTCATGCCCGGGGTGTCGGAGGGCACGATGGTGATCTGGGAGAGAAAGTAGGACGCTTCATCGAGGTTGCAGTTGCCTTCGAGCAGGCCGAGGCGATCGGCTAGGCGCAGGGTTGCCGGAACGTCGGTGTCGTCTTGAAAGCCAAAGCGGGCGGTCAGGCGGGTGATTCGGTCGTCGGGGTCGCCGAGATGGTCGGATGTGAGCCGGTCGGAGTCTGCGATGTGGGGGACGCGCTCGGTGTGGATGGAGAGGATCACGACGTTTTCGTGCAGGACGTGGTTGTGCTCGACGTTGGCGCGCAGGGCCAGCGGCGTCGTCTTGGGGTTGGCGTTGAGGAACACGGCCGTGCCGTGCCCGCGCACAACGGGAACATCACGCGCGTCGAGGTGCTCGACGAACTCTGGCAGGGGTCCCTCCTCGCGGCTGCGATTGGCGGTCACGATGTCGCGTCCCTTACGCCACGTCATGAGAACCATGAAGACGACGGCGGCGATGGCCAGCGGCAGCCAGCCGCCGTGCACGATCTTGGTCAGGCTCGCCGTAAAGAACACGACCTCGACGCTTAAGAACACTACGGCGCCCAGCGCAATCAGCCGCTTGGGCCGATGCCACAAGAGCCGTGCGACGGCGAGGAAGAGAACCGTGTTGAGGATGAAGGTGGCGGTGACCGCGACCCCATAGGCCGAGGCGAGCGCGGCGGAGGACCCGAACGCAACCACGAGCGCGACGACGGCGACGAACAGCCCCCGGTTGATGGCCGGCGCGAAGACCTGTCCGATCTCGTGCTCTGAGGTATGGCGGATCGTGACGCGAGGCAGGAACCCCAGCTGCACCGCCTGGCGCGTCACGCTAAACGCGCCCGAGATGACCGCCTGCGAGGCGACCACGGTCGCCACGGTCGCGAGCAGCACCATCGGCACCTGCGCCCACCGGGGTAGGAGTAGGAAGAACGGGTTCTCCACCGCCTTGGGCGAGCGCAGGATCAGCGACCCCTGGGCCAGGTAGTTGAGCGTGAGGGAAGGGAAGACCAGCAGGAACCAGGCGCGGCGGATCGGCGAGCGCCCGAAGTGGCCCATGTCCGCATACAGGACCTCGGCGCCCGTCACGGCCAGCACCACGGAGGCCAGGGCGATGAAGGCCACCCCGCTGTGACCGAGGAAGAACTGCGCGGCGTAGATGGGTGACAGCCCCTTGATCACTTCGGGATGCTTGGCGATCTCCCTCACGCCGATCAGCGCCAGGACACCGAACCACAGGGCCATCACCGGGCCAAAGAGCTTGCCCACCAGCTGCGTGCCAAAGCGCTGGAGGCCAAACAGCAGCGTGAGCACCGCGACGGTGATGGGCAGAACCAGCGAGCCGAGGCTGGGCGCGGCCACCTTGAGCCCCTCAACCGCCGAGAGCACCGAGATGGCCGGGGTTATCATCCCATCGCCATAGAACAGCGAGGCTCCCAGGATCCCCAACGTGACCAGCGCGACCTTGGCCCGAGTGCTCCTCAGGCTCATGCCCTCCACCAACGCCGTGAGCGCCATGATGCCCCCCTCCCCGCCGTTGTCGGCCCGCATGATGAACGTCACATACTTCACCGAGACGATCATCGTGATCGACCAGAACACCAGCGAGATCACCCCATAGACCTCCCCGGGAGCAGCGTGAACCGCATGGCTGTCGGCTGTGAAGACCGTATGCAGGGCATACAGCGGGCTCGTACCGATATCGCCAAACACCACACCGAGCGCCCCCAACGTGAGCACCGCCACCCCCGCCCTGCCAGCGTCGTCATGCCCGCGCGGCGCTGCCAAACCAGACTCCTCAGGCGCCCGTGAGGGTGAGACGCGCACCGACAGACCCTATGCGCCGACCCGCGTGCACCGCAAACAGGGCCGGCGAGTCAGCGCACCGCACGCGGCGAGATGGGCGCCAATCTACTCATACGTCGGGAAGGTCCGAGCCTGTCGGTCCGCCTTTAGTGGTGGGCCGTGGCCGCTTACCGACGGATGCGAGCGTCTCCGCTGATGCGTTACGCGCTCTCGCATCGGACGAAAAGCAGAAGCCACAGCCCTGCCCGTGCGGACGATCGCTTGCGGCGCAAAGGAATAGTCGAAGTCGATCACAGAAGAGGCTCCCGAGCGGCCCTGCTCCGATTCCAAGCGCGGTGATCGGCGACTCTTACGCGCGAGACGAACAGCGGGGACCCGCGGAGCCACTCTCTACACGGCGCTTCGCAAGACGCCCCGGACCCCACTGCTAGGGTCGAACGCCGCCATGGCCGAGCTCCCGCCCGACTACTTCAGCCGCCCGCTGGCCGAGGTCGATCCCGAGATCGCCGAGGCCCTGGGCCGCGAGCTCGAGCGCCAGCAGGCCACGCTGGAGATGATCGCGTCCGAGAACTTCGTGCCCCAGGCCGTGCTCGAGTGCCAGGGCTCGGTGCTGACCAACAAGTACGCCGAGGGGTACCCGGGGCGCCGCTACTACGGCGGCTGTGAGCACGTCGACGTGGCCGA
>JBBSIW010000091.1:0-8247 GCA_038231895.1 Solirubrobacterales bacterium
CCTGGGCGGCTGTGGCGCCTGGAAGCGTTCGCGCGCAAGGATCAGGCCGCCTGGGAGGCGTTCTTGTGCGCATTGCAGGGCGCACCCAGGGTGATCGTCAGTGACGCCGACAACGCGCTGGCCTGCGCGATCGAGGCGACCTTCGCAGCCGCGGCGCCCGAGCACCGACTCTGCGAGTGGCACCTCGGACGCAAACTGCGCGACCACCTCCCCGACCGCCTGCTCGCCGATCACGCACACCCGGTCACCCGCGCGCTTCCCCACGCCTTTGCCAGCCCGCAGGCCTGGCGCGAGCTCACCGACGCGATCGACGCTGAACACCAAGCAGGCGAGCACGGGCCGCTCACGCTCACCGTCAACTGGCTTGCGACCTACGGCCCGCGGATCGCTGCGCAGGCCGCCACACGCGACCCGCGCGGACCGCACTCCACCGGAGCCGTCGAGCAGATCCTGCATAAGCTCGACCGACGCCTGCGCGACCGCGCCGGCTCATTCACCAACCGCGCGCGCATGGCCAAACTCCTCGCGCTCATGACGCTCGAACTCAACCACACAGCCGACGCCCGCACCTGGGCCGACCAGCTCCGAGAGCGCCTCTACCTCGCCGGCGGACGACCCGCCAACCAACGCCCCCACGACGACCCCAAAGGCACCCACTCGCTCATCGCCTAACCCGATCGCTCAGACCCGCTCCTCATATCCATCCGAATCGACTGGGAACAGATGTTCGCAAAGTGTTCGGACGCGCTAGCCTCAAGGCGGCCGCGCCGTCGAGAGGTTCCCGACGACTGCGTGAAACGCCGCGCCGCCGACGGCGTTCTAGCACCAGACACACATGGCTCTCACAGGCGACAAGGCCACGCAGGTGCGCGAGATGCTTCGCACCCGCAGCCAATCCTGGGCGGAGGTCGGCCTCGCCCGCCAGCTCAGCCAGCGCGCCGCGCGCCGTGCGAAGCGCCAACTCGCGATCCTGCTGCCCGCGCTGGCGGCGGTGCTCGTCGCCTACTCCTACCGCCGCGATCTGGTGGGAGCCGACTTCGACCTGCCCGCGCGTGTGGTCACCGTAATTGCGCTGGTCATTCTCGGCTGGGCCTTCGCCCGCGACGTGGGGCGCGCCGCCGGCCCGGCGCTGTTCCGGCGCCTGGACCCCGCGACCGCGGGAACGTTCGGATTCCTCATACGCCTCACCACCGTCACCCTGGCGCTGATCGTGGCCCTCAACATCGCCGGGCTCGACCCCGGCACGCTTGCGGTGGGCGGGGCGGTGACGGCGGTCGTCCTCGGTCTCGCCGCGCAGCAGACCCTCGGCAACCTGATCGCCGGGACGGTCCTGCTCAGCGCGCGTCCGTTTCGCGTAGGTGAGCGCGTGCGGTTCAAGGGCGGCGGAGTGGCGGGACAGGTTGAGGGTGTGGTGAGCTCGCTGGGGCTCCTGTACACGACGCTGGCGAGCGGCGAGGACGCGATCATGGTGCCCAACAGCGTGGTGCTCTCACTCGCCGTCATGCCGCTGCGCGAGCCCGACGGCGTCGATCTGCGAGCGCGGCTGCCGGTGGATGTCAAGCCCAGCGAGGTGCAGGACCTGCTGCAGGCTGCCGTCACCGTGTCCACTCGGGCCGAGCCGAGGATCATGCTTGAGGAGGTCGACGGCGACGAGGTCGTGGTGCGCATCGAGGCGACACCCACGCAGGCGGCCGAGGGGCCCAAGCTCGCGGACGAGATCCTGGGCGCGGTGGGCGCCGTGGCGCGCGAGGCCTACCGCTCCGAGCGCACCTCGCCGGCCTCGGCCCCCGCCAGCGAGTCCAGCGCTGACGGTTCGCCCGGCTAGAGCTTCCAGATGTCGACCTCGCGCTCGACCACGGGGTTGTAGATCTGCGATTCGATGCTCATTCCGAGCTTGCGTGCGACCCGCCGCGAGCGCATGTTCTCGGGGTGGATGATCGAGATCAGCGACGACAGCGAGAGGCGAGCGACCGCGTCGTCGCGGACGGCCGCCGCCGCTTCTGTGGCGACCCCCCGCCCCCACGCCTCGCGAGCCAGGCGCCAGCCGAGCTCGGGTCGGTGGGCGAGCTGGGGAAGGAACGTAGGGTAGGCGACCCCGACGAAGCCGACGAACTCGCCGGCAGCCCGACCGTCGAGCAATTCAACCGCGTAGAGCCCGAAGCCGTGGGTGTCCCAGTGCTCGGTGACGGCTGCGGAGAAGCCTGCGATGACTCCGTCGCCGCCCGGGCGGTTGAGCCACCGGGTCACCTCGGGGTCGCGATTGATTGCTGCGATCGGCGCCTCGTCCTCCGGGTGCCAGCCCCGGAGGAGAAGTCGAGCGGTTCGCAGCTCCGGCCTGGGGCCCACGATCCGCGCCCTCAGCCTGAGTCAACATCAGCGCTTGGAGCGCTGGCTCTCGCTGTCGGCGACCTGAGCTGCGATCGACTCGGCGCCGAGCACTCGGTTCACCGTGGCGAGCACCGTCGGGGCGACCGAGCCCAGGCTGGTGCCCAAGCGCATCAGCAGCGGGGCGACGTCGATCTCCGCCCGGTTGCGCTCGATGGCCTCCACGACGGCCGATGCCACGTCCTCCGGGCTGCGCGAGCCCACGATGCGCGGCAGCCCAACGGCGGTGTCGGCGAACATTCCGGCCTCGGCGATCGGTCCCGGGAAGATCGCCGACACGCCGACCCCCGTCGTCCGGAGATCCTCGCGCAGCCCCAGGGCGAACCCGCGGAGACCGAACTTCGTCGCCGAGTAGATCGCGGACCGGTGCGTCGCCACCTTGCCCGCCAACGAGGACATGAAGAGGAGATGGCCTTCGCCACGCGCGACCATCGCCGGCGAGACGGCGCGCGCGAGCAGGATCGCAGCCCGCAGGTTGACGTCGAGCGCTCGGTCGATCTGCTCGACGCTGTACTCGGGCACCAACCCCGACGCCGGTATCCCGGCGTTGACCACGAGCCCGTCGACGTCGCCCACATCGGCGATCAGCCGATCGAGCGCCGCACGGTCGGAGAGGTCGCACACGATCGCCCGGCCGGCGATCTCGACGGCCAGCGGTTCGAGCAGGTCGGCCCGGCGCCCCGTAAGTATGAGCTTGGCCCCATGTTCGGCCAGCGCCCGCGTCACTGCATGGCCCAGCCCACCGGTGGCACCCGTCACCAGCACGCGCTTGCCGGCGATGTGCACTAAACGAAGACTGCCACAAGTCGGCGGCGGATCGTGGCGGTCGCGGCGCGATACTCCGCCGGGATGCGCAAGCCCGACGTCCTCGCCATCTTCGGGCCCACGGGGGTGGGCAAGACGGCCATCGCCGTCGCGCTCGCCAAGCGCCTCGAGGATCGCGGCGAGCATCCGGTCGCGGTCTCCGCGGATGCCCTGCAGGTCTACGCGGGCCTCGAGACCCTCACGGGGGCGCCCACCGGCGCCGAGCGCCATGCGCTCGAGCACCGGCTGGTCTCGTGCGTGGCGGTCCAGGCCCGCTTCAGTGCCGGGGAGTACTCCAAACGTGCCCACGCCGAGATCGACGAGCTGCTGGCGACCGGCCGCCGGCCGATCGTCGTGGGGGGGACCGGGCTGTACCTGCGCGCCGCGTTGGCGGACCTGCGGCTGCGTCCGCCACCTGCGAACGGCGTGCGGGAGCGCTGGCAGCGCGAGCTCGCGCAGCGCGGAGCGCCTGCGCTTCATGCCGAGCTGCGACGGCGGGCGCCGTGGGCGGCTGAACCCGTCGATCCCAACGATCGCCACCGCATCATCCGCGCGCTTGAGCTTCTGGACAGCGGAGACCTCCAGCCCCCCGCGGCCGCGGCCTCGCAGCTCTGGACACAGGAGATGCGCCACTCGACACTGCTCGCCGGCCTCGCCATGCGACGTGAGTCGCTCTACGAGCGCATCGACGCTCGCGTGGAGGCCATCGCCCATGGAGGCGCCGTGGCCGAGGTCCGTCGGGCCGACGCAGCCGGCGCATCGCCGACGGCGCGCAAGGCCCTGGGCTTCGCGGAGCTGCTGGAGGGCGACGTCGACGCGATGAAGCGTCGTACCCGCAACTACGCCCGGCGCCAGCTCACCTGGATGCGCAAGCTCTCCGCGGCGCACGTGATCGACGTCACTGACCGGACCCCCGCCGAGGTGGCGACGGAGCTGCTCGAGCTTGCACAGCGGCCCTCGAGAGGAGGTCGAGGCGGATGAAGCGTGAGAACGGCCCGACCACCGCCCAGAAGGGAGTGAACCGCAGCCGCGCCGAGCGGCTGGTGCACCACACGCGCGCCTCGCTCACGATCTCAGACCCGCCGCGCCCGTGGGGACGCACCTGGTTTAGCACGGCGACCTTGGCGGTCCCGGGCTCCGCAAACGCCGCGTAGTCCTCCGCACCCTCGATCGCGGCGAAGGCTCCCCCCAGCGCCCACAGCCGACCCGCCAGGCCCGAGATGGAGCTATGGGTGGACTCCTCGAGCAGTGTGAACGGCGGGCGCCGGAACAGCTCGCGAAAGGTAGTGTCCGGGGACGGCGCGTAGGGGCCGAAGCGCAGGGCGATGAGCGGCCGCAGCGTCAGCGTGTCGCGGACGCGCACCGTCTGCGCGGCGTGCCAGAGGCGTTCGGGGGATACCTCGACCCGCTGGACGTGGAGGGTACGGGCGTGGAAGTCGGGCAGCCAGCGATCGAGAGGCGACGGCGGTGAAGTTCGAGAAGTGGCAGGCATTGGGAAACGACTACATGATCGTGGAAGCGCAACAGCTCCCGTTCGCGCTGACGGCGCCGCGCGCTCGGCGGCTGTGTGACCCGCACTTCGGCGTAGGCGCCGACGGCGTGTTGGTCCTCGAGCCCCCCGAGAATCCGGACTCCGTCGCGCGGCTGCGCATCTTCAATCCCGACGGGTCCGAGGCCGAGCTCTCCGGCAACGGTGCGCGCGAAGCGATCATGTACCTGCACCGGCGGGGTTGGGCGCAGACGAAACAGTTCTCGATCGAGACCGCCGCCGGCAAGATCTCACCCACGATCACCGGCCCGGCCACCTGCACTGTCGATATGGGACGCGCGAGCGTGCGCTCGCCCGACTACCCGAGCGGCGACGAGACCGGCGCCGGGGTGGTCCATGCCCGGGGGCGCGACTGGCGCTTCCAGCACGTCTCCATCGGCAACCCCCAGTGCGTGATCTTCGTCGAGGCGGCGGAGATCGAGGAGCTCGACCTGGGGGCCATCGGTCCCGAGATCGAGCACCACGAGCTGTTTCCCAACCGCACCAACGTGTCCTGGGTCACCCGGCTTGAAGGGGGCGACCTGCGTGCACGCATCTTCGAGCGCGGGGTGGGGGAGACGCTGTCCTCCGGCACCGGAGCGAGCGGCGCCGCGGTCGCCCACGTGCTGCTGCACGCCGGCGGGCCCGAGGTGCGCGTTTCACTAGACGGCGGTGAGCTCGTCGTGGAAGTGGGGACGGACCTGCACGTAAACCTGTCCGGCTGGGCCGTTCCCGTGTATCAAGGGGCGCTGGCGGACGAGCTCGTCGAGGAGCTCGATGCAACCCAGTAAGCGCCTGGAGCGCATCCCGCCGTACCTGTTCGCCGAGCTCGAGCGCAAGATCGCCGACAAGCGTGCGTCCGGGGTGGATGTCATCTCGCTGGGCATCGGGGACCCGGACCGGCCGACGCCGCCCCTGGTGGTGGAGGCGATGCAGGAGGCGGTCGCCGACCCGGGGACCCACCGCTACCCGTCCAACCGCGGGCGAGTCGAGTTCCGCACGGCGGTGTCGGACTTCTACGCCCGCCGCTTCGACGTGGAGCTCGATTCCGAGACGGAGGTGATGCCGGCGATCGGCGCGAAGGAGTGCATCTTCAACCTCAACCTCGCATTCTTGGATCCTGGCGACGTGGCCCTGGCGGCCGATCCCGGCTACCCGGTCTACACCGCCGGCCCGCTGCTGGTGGGTGCCGAGCCGGTGCTGCTGGCGCTGCGGCCCGAGCACGGGTTCACCCCTGATCTCAGCGCCATCGACCGCGCCGACGCGGAGCGGGCCAAGCTCCTCTACCTCAACTACCCCAACAATCCGACGGGCGCGGTGGTGCCGGAGGGCTTCTTCGCGCAGGTCGTGGAGTTCGCCCGCCAGAGCGAGGTTCTCGTGGTGCACGACAACGCCTACAGCGAGACGACCTACGACGGCTACCGGGCGCCGTCGTTCCTGGCCACCCCCGGCGCGCGGGATGTGGGCGTCGAGGTCTTCTCACTGTCCAAGGGCTACAACATGACCGGCTGGCGCTGCGCGGCGATCACCGGCAACCCGGAGGCGATAGCCGCCTACTGGCGGCTGAAGTCAAACGTGGACTCGGGCAACTTCGACGCCGTTCAGCTAGCCGGCGCCGCCGCGCTCTCGCCCGACGGCGATGTGGAGGTGGCCTCGATGAACGAGCTCTACCGCCGCCGACGAGACCTGGTGTGCGAGGCCCTGGGGCGGATCGGCGTCGAGGTGACGCCACCGCGCGCCACGATCTACGTGTGGGCGCCGGTGCCCTCAGGCTTTTCGAGCTCGGCCGCGTACTGCGAGCACGTGCTTGATGCCACCGGGGTGGTGCTGTCTCCCGGCGGCGCCTACGGCCGCAACGGCGAGGGCTTCTTTCGCATCTCGCTGACCACGCCCGACGAGCGCCTGCTCGAAGCCGTGGAGCGCTTGGGGAGCATCGCCGCTTAGAAGCGCACCGGGTCAGACCAGGCGCCGCTCGAGCACCTGCTCGAGCCCGCCTCGGTCGTGATCGTCCAGCGTCGCCTTCTCGAGGCGCAGCGTCATCCGCCGGTCCTCGATCTCGAGCATGGCGACCTGATTGTCAAACCACGGGCCGTCGCAGACGCGCCAGCGGACCTCGGGGTCCTCCACTCCGGCCGCGCGGGCGAGCGCATGGGTGAGGAGCTCCGCGCCCCGACTCATTCCCAGCTCGATCACTCGGCGCTCGCGCGAGTCCAGCGGATTGCGCAGCGGGGAGCAGACGGCCTGGTAGACGGAGCTGCGAACGTTGCTTGCACGCCGGAAGGCGACGTCGGCCAGGTAGGCGTGATGGACATCTCCGGAGAGGACGACGATGCAAGCCGGGGGCTCGTGGTCCTCGCGCCCGGCACCCACCTCCGCCAGCAGGGAGACCAATCGATCGAAGGAGGCGTCGAAGGCAGCCCAGTGCTCGAGGTCCAGACCCTGGCGCAGGCGCTCGCCCAGACCTCGGCCGACCGGCCCCCAGGCTCCGCCGCAGACCGCCTCGTTCCAGGCCTCCAGGTGATGCATTCCCGGCGCCAGCAGCGCCGGCAGCGAGGTGCCCAGCAGGAGATGGTCGAAGTCGCCGGTGGCCTTGTCCACGATCCATTCCCACTCCTCGTCGTCAACCATGCGACGGTCGTTCGGGTCGAGCACGCGCCCGGCTCGCGAGTCGAGGACGATCAGCCGGGTGTCGTTGAGGTCACGGTAGAAGCTCCAGCGCCCGCCGGCCGTCTCGTGGTCGGCTTCGAGCGCGAATTCCCGCAGCATCGCGCCCGCATCGTCGGCCGCGCCCACCCTGCCCCACAGCTGGTCCTCAGCCAGCTCACGCGGGGAGAGGTTGCCGACGTGCTGATAGACCCAGTAGGACATCATCGCGCTCGTGATGCGCCGCTTCCACCAGCTCTTCCCGCGCATCTCATCGACCCAGGCGCGGGACGTGTTCCAGTCGTCGTGGACGTCGTGGTCGTCCCAGATCATCGACGAGGAGACGGTGGAGAGGAACCAGCGCAGTGTCGGGTCGCGCCAGGACTCCCAGTACAGCCGCGCGTACTCCTCGAAGTCAGCGACCTCCTCGCCGGGGGGCTCGGCGACATCACGCCGGCTGCGGATGAAATCCTTGGTGCCGGGCGAGACTTCGTCTGCGTAGACCTGGTCGCCCAGCCACAGCATCACGTGCGGCCATCGTTCGACGGGCTCGGCCTGCATGCGCCGGGTCAGGGCGTAGATCGCATCGATCTCGCGTCCGCGGTCGTCCTCGTCCTTGCGCAGCGTGTAAGGCGGCTCGTGCGGGACGGATACTCGGCAGGAGCCGAACGCCAGTCGAACCGGCCCGGCCTCGGGCAGGGTCCGGATCGTGCAGGGGGGAAAGGGGTCGCCGGGCGCAGGCCAGCAATCCTCGCCATCGAGGCCGATGGCGTACTCGTTCGCGCTGGCGGGCTCGAGCCCGTCGATCTGCACGAGCGCGTAGTGATGGTCTTCGACGCAGAACGTGCGCGCCTCGTGGCGCTCAGCGCCGATCGCGACCTCGACGC
>JBBSIW010000092.1:0-8197 GCA_038231895.1 Solirubrobacterales bacterium
CGACCAAACCGGCCACCTAGTTCACAAAGATCTCATGAGCTATCGCGCCGCCAACCCCCGCCGACACAGCCCACAAGCCAAATCCAGCCCAAACGACCGCTGTGCGCCCCCACCGAACGCGTCCCGAGGATCGAGGTTAGATGGATATCCCCCTAGCGGGATTCGAACCCGCGACCTTCGGGTTATGAGCCCGACCCAGCAGGAAGGTGCTAGCGACTCAGCCTGTCCTCCTCACGACAGCGGCCCCCGACGATACGTGAGGGCCAGCTTCTGCTGCTATCACTCGCCTAAGCGCGTGACGAACGCGAACACCTCGTCAATCGCGTCCTCGACTCGCGCGGCGACGCAAATCAAGTCGGCCGCGCGCTTCAGCGCTTCGCCTTCGGCCTCGGTTGCGTCGGCTTCCCACCGCGCGAGCTGGGCGTCAGAATTCGCCTGCTCGGCGAGCCGAAAGCGCCGAGCTTCGGACGGGGGGTTGAGGTAGCCCAGTCGCAAGTCGTCCTCGTAGAGAGCGCGGAGGGCGTCCGCGACGACCAGGTGGCGCACACCGTCCCAGATGACTGGGCGCTCCTCGGGACGGCCGCCCGCATGGCTCAACGTCGCAAGGCACAGACCTTCGGCTCCGAACTCGCCCAGCAGGTCTTGACCGAGCTGCTGCAGCTGCTCGCGGCTGGTCTCCTGTCCCGTCTCCGCGGCGCGAGCGCGGACGTAGTCGCCGAAGCTGATTCGACGCGCGCCGATGCGATCTGCGATCGCTCTCGCGACGGTGGTCTTGCCCGCCGACGGGCCACCCGCCAACGCAAGCGCGAACCGGCTGTCGCTCATATCGCCAGAGCCTGCTGGCGTCCGGTGCCGGGGAATCGGACCCATCCGCGGCGATCGCTCTTGTCCACTGCCACGGGGAAGATGCGCTGCGGATCGCTGACTAGGAGGAGGCTCGCGTAACGCGCGCGGGCTCGTTGATCCCAGAATTCGTCATCTACGGCGCACAACGGGCCGGCGAAGTCCCGGCGCAGGGCGCGCCAGATGACGGGATCGAGTTCGTAGAAGGCGGCGTGCTCGACCACAGCCAGCCCGACGATCGGGCCCGACTGTGCCTTGAAAGCGACGATGTCCCCGGCCTCAGCAGCCTCGAATGGGCAGATGCGGTTGATCGAAAAGCGAGATTCAATTGTCTTGCGTCCGGTCAAGACGTGCTCAAGGAAGGGCTCGCGCATGACCGCGATGTGGAGGGTCGCCAGCGCGTCCGGGTTGCGCAGCCCGAGCAGTCGCCGCCGCCATGGCGCGTCAGCTACGGTGGCCAGCGCGCCGAGAAGCTGCTGACGATCGAGCGCGGTCGGTCGGCTCACGAGCCGACAGGTTGTCAGGCCGCGCGGCGGCTAGGCGGTGGATTCCAGCGCGGGCAGGCCGTGTTCCTGGCGCTCGAGGGTCACGAGCCGAACGATTTCATCTGACACCGGTACGGCCGCGGCGCCGCTCGCGATTCCCGCCAAGGCGCTGAGAAGACGCGCCAGGGCTGGGGGATCGCTAGAGGCGTAAATGCGATTGCGACTGCTCCACAGCGCCGCGTTCAGTCGTCGAGGGTCGCGCCGGCTTACGCTGGGCAGACTCTCGCCGCCGAGGAGCGGCTGCAGCAGTCCCTCGCCTGTTGCCGGCGCATCGGGCCGGGTTCGCAGCGGGATATTGTCGATTTCATGGGCGAGCCATAGTGGCTCGTCGACGTGGATTCGAGGGGGCGCCGGGGCCGTGGTTCGCCTCAGGGTCGTCAGGCTCCCGAGCCGCCAATCGTCAGGGACGCCGGGGTAGCCGGCGGCGTCCAGAGCGGCGCGCTCGAACGGGGGCGTCTGGTAGCGACTGGACCCCGGATCTGTCTGGATCACCTCCAGCCCGGACTGCTCAGCCGCCTCGAGGATGACAGACAGGTCGCGGTCGGCATCCGGTCGGGTGAGGAGATCAGCGAAGGCAAACCGCACATTGGCGCCTGCCCTCAACAGCAACGTGGCAGCGTTGAGGAACGCGTGAGCCGACGCGGGATACCAGGGCGGGTCCGCGATCACGTGCGCTGCCTGGAGGTCGGGCAGGGGGTCGTAGAGGAGGTCCAGCTCCAGGGCCGAGCCAGGCGCGGCGCGGTTGGCCGCGTGCACACGGCGTGCGTCTCGGTCCAGCAGAAGGTGCAGGCGGTCGCGGAGTTCACGCCGGCCGCGCTCGTGCACAGTCGGGCAGCCGAGGTAAACGATGAGCTCGCCCGGCCCGGTATTGGCTGCGGCTTCCGCCACCAGAGCGGTCTGTGAGTCAGCGGTAAACAGCCACGCGTAGTCGAGAGGGTGCACGATCGGCAGTTCGCTGGGCAGGTGCACCGAACCGGCATGAGCGCTTCGCAGGAGCCGATCGATGCGCGCGGTTGATTCTGCCTCGGCGAGATCCTCGAGGATCGTCAGCGCAACCGCAGCGTCTGCGCCGCGCAGAGCGCCGAGAAACTCACGCAAGCCCGCGCTGGTGTGGGCTGCGTGGACGACCGCTTCGCGCAGACGGCTCGCGTGGGCGACGGCCGGGGTGTCAGGCGGCGCGGAGGGCAACATCGGTGATCGCCTGCTGACGTTCGGCGGCGTCGAAGCGGTCCGTGAGCTGTTCGTTCCACGCGATGATCGCCTCTTCTTGGGTGGCGAGCGCGCGCCGGTGTGTGTCGGTCAGGCGTGAGCGCGTTGGGGAAAATGCGGCCACTTGCAGCGGGATGAGCCGCAGCGGCAGGTTGCGGTCAAGTTCCTGTAGGCGGTCGATAAAAACGGCCATGAGCTTAGGGAGTCGGTCGTTGGTGGGCGCGGTAAACGTCGCGTAGGCATAGACGTCGATGGCGGTCTCGCCGAGCAGGCGTGCCATCAGTGCAAACTGTTGGTCAAAGAGATCGCCGTGAGCACCAGTGTTGAACGTAAACGAGTCCGGGTCAAAGCCTTTGAAGCAGCAAACTTTTCCGTAGTTGCGGGCGCGGTCGAGCAAGTCGCGCTGGCTGGATGACAGGTGAGTGAAGAAGTAGTCGTTTGAGAGGTTGTCGTCAGACCACACGTAGACACGATCGCTGAGGCCCCGCTCGGCGAGTGCCTCCAGGGTCCACGGCACCCACTCCGGCACCAGATCGGGCTGACCGCCGGTCAAATCGATGACCGCCGGCGGATCGGGCTGATCGAGAAACAGGTCGATGAGCTCTCCCGCTGAGCGCATCTCGGAATGCTCGCGGTTGCCCGACAGCAGTGGAAAGTCCACGTAGCAGTACCAACACCGCCAGTTACAGATCGCGTTCTGAAACGCCTGCGCGCGAAGTTCGTCAGAAGCTGACAGTCCCAGCGCTCTGGCAGCGGGGTCGATCGGCAGCGGGTTCTCGGGCCATGCCGAGGCGGTCGCCCGGTGAAAGTGGCGCAAACGGCCCAGACCAGCGCAGTTGGTCGGCTCGCTGAGATCCTGCTCCTGCTCTGATCCGTCAAGGCGCGTCACCAGTAGCCGGCGACCTGCACTGTCGATTCCGCGCGCGCGCAGCTGCACAGAGAAGCGCTCGGTGTCGATGAGGCCGGTCATGCGCTGAGCAGATCGGCTTGCTCTGGCCACTGCATCCGTTGGCAGACATAGGCCCAGACCAGGGCGGCGAAATAGTGCTCGTCGGAATCAGACAGCCGCTGTTCGCGGGGGATGCCATACCAATACTCCATGCACTTGCGACAGCAGGCCGCGACGGCGTGCATGCCCATGAAGTAGATCTGTCGATCCTCGGAGAGCAGGTCCGGGGTTTGCATCCCATCGCGGCCGAGCTCGCTCGACGGTGGACCGACACGGGTGTGGATCGCCCGCCGGGTCCGGTCGGCGACCACTTCCGGCCGATAGCACCCCGCGCGCGCGCGAACCTCCTCGGGAATGGCAACGTGCCAGTAGTGGTGGCGGATGAGCTCCTTGGGCAACTCCGCGAACAGCAACTCGACGCGGGCCATGTCGCGCTGGTGGACGGTCTCCCAGTCGACGAGATCTGCGCCGCAGTCGCGACAGCGCCCGCGCTCCTCCTCGCTCATGCTCGGCAGAGGACGAAAGCAGTGCAGATTCTCGTCGCACTTGGAGTCGAGGCAGGAGACCTTCAGCGGCGTCGTCTCGGCCATCACCCCTCCTCGGTGAGCGCGAGCTCGGGCCGCTTGAGCCGATCGTGTACGTAACGCTCAACCAGCGTGACCGCGTAGGCCAGATCGGCAGGCTCAAGCGGCTGGCTGTGCGGAACCCCCAGCCATTTCTCAAGGCACGCTCGGCAGCAAGTACCGGTGGCGTGCTGAGCGCAATGGATGATCGTCGCCGCGGGGTTGCAGGCAAACCGCGTTTGCCGGCCCTCGAAGGGATGGCCCACCACCAGCGCGCGTCCCAGCGTCGAGGCTGCGCCGGCGGTGAGCTGCTCGGGGGCGCGTCGGCTGGCGTTGCGAAGGATCCGCGTGGGCAGCGCTTCTGACCAATAGTTATCGCGGATCAGCTCCTTGCGCAGCTCGGCGACTACGTTGGCGGCATCGCTCGGGTCGCGGCGGTGCACTCGCTCCCAATCCACCAAGTCGCTGCGTCCGCACGCGCGACAGCTCCCGCCGATTCCCGGCAACTCGGCGACAGGTGAGGTGAACGCGTGGCGACGGTACGTTGGCTTGACCGCCGGACCGCACGACGACGCATGACAGGAGACGGCCAGCGGCTTGACCTCGCTCATTGGCCCTCCTCGGCACCAGCGAGTGCCCCCGTCAGCACCAGCGCGTCGTCGCCGGTTAGGCGTGTCCAGTCCAGGTGTTCGAGCAGCAGGCGCCGAGCGGCTTCAGGCGCTCGGGTGTCGTTTCGTTGCAGGTTGGCGGCGGCGCCCCAGCCGTCCTTGAAGATGTTCTCGCGGTCCAGCCGGTAGGCGAGATAGTTGGCTAGGACGCCCGCGTTCACCCCCTCGCGCTGGGCCACCGGCGCGACGTTTCGCCAGATCGCTGGACCACTCTCCCGGGCAGCGTTGACGACGCTGTGGGCAAGGCGGTCAGGATCGCCAAGCAGCAGCTCACCGGAGAACTCCGAAGCCTCGGTCTCCTCGTCGTCGTCGTACTCGTGTCCGATCTCGCCCAGCTCGATGATCGCGTCGTGCCCGGCTCGCAGATGACGCAGCACGTGACAGAGCTCGTGGCCGAGGTCAAACACCCAGCGGCTATCCAGTGCGTTGGTCTGCTTGAGCATGATCACCGGGCGGCCACCGACCAGCCAACACGCCCCGTGGAACTGGCCGCGGTCGGCCAGCGGTACAAGCACGATGCCGTGATCCCAGCAAAAGCGCGCCACCGACTCAAACCGCAGGTCGCCGTACCGCGCGCGGATCTCTTCGGCCAGAATGGCGGGGTCATCGGGCGGCGGCTCATACGAGGGACGTTTGGCTGCTTGGTCGGCCAAGAGCGCGATCTTGTGGGCGTAGAGCACATAGGTCCCCGCCGTGCGTCGCTCGCGCGTCTGTTCCTTGAATCGACCCGCGAGCGCCGGTGTCGCGAGTAGTGGAGGCAGACGTGGCCCCGCCAGGTCAGTCGCCGACCAGCCGAAGATGCTCCGGACACGAGCCAGGATTGCCGGTCCGTCACTGGCGCCGTGCAGGATCCGTTCGACGGTATCGCGCGCCAGCCCCGACGCCACCAGCCCCGCCCGCACCTGATCGGGATTGACCTCCAGATTATCGACCGCGGCCAGGTCGACCAAATCGAGGTTCATCGCCGCCAGCAGCCGCCGCAACGTCGAGAAGACAACGTCATGGCGGCCCCGCTCGATCCGCGACAGCGACTGCGCGCTAATCCCGGCCCGTTCGGCCAACTGGCGCGCAGTCAGCCGGCGGCGTTCGCGCAGTAGCCGGACCCGGTGACCGATATGCCGTGCGTGGTCGTGCGCGCGCTGGGCGAGATGGGCGGCCAGGTCCTCATCGGCCAACGCCCGTACATCGAGCCACGGCACCTCAATCTCCTCGCCGTCCACGACCATCCGCAACTCGAACGGATCCATCGCCAGCGTCTCCCATCGCGGAGCCACCACGTCGGCGCTCAGCAACGCTCGCAGGTCCACCCGGACCTCGTCGCCGTTCTCGAATCGGACATCGAGGTCGTGCCCGTCGCCGCGGGCGTCGGCGAAACGCTGGTAGGCCCCCTCGTCCCACCGGGCCAGGCTGCTCACGACGTCAGCCATTGAGCTCCTCCCACGCATCCAGCAGCCGCTGCAGGCAGTCCAACAGCACCGCCATCTCTTCCCCCGCCACAGCCGGCCCAGCGATGACGTCGAGCAGGGGGAGACCCAACACCGTCTCGGCCCGCCCGTCGTGGCGCCGGACATGGACGTGCGGACGCTGGTGCCGAACGCCCCGCTCGCGGTATACGTGCAGGGAAATCCGATCCCGACGCTCGATTTCTGGGCTCATGCATGCTCCACACGTTCTAAACGTACACGTATACGCGGACGGACGCGATGGGGAACGCTCACGCCCCGCGCCACCTCATGGCAGGATTGACCACGCGCGCCCTCGGACGGTGTCGCTGCGCCGTCCCATGTCAATCCCCGCACCTCCGAATCCCGTGACCCTCAGCTACGTCGGCGTCTGCGCCGGCCTGTCCGGCGGGGTCGTGCGCGCGCTCTACGCCTGCCTGCCCCACTCCTGGCGACCGGGCAGGAGCATCGCCACCCTCCTCGCCCTCCCGGTCGGCGGGATTTATGGCTTTGTGGTTTGGGTCGACGCGCTGCTCGGCGAACTCCATACACCCGCCCGGGCTATACCAGCGCACGCCGATGTCCTCAGCCTGACCGTCGGGGCCGGGGGCATCCTCGGCGTGATCGGCGCGGTCGCCGGGCTGAGCACGCGACACCTCGCCCACCGCGATATTGACCCTCAGGACTGGACCGAGCGCTTCGCCGGCTTCGGCATCATCTCGGGGTTCCTGCTGGCGATCTTGGACCCAGGACTACACTCATGAGGACGATGTCGGCGTCGTCACAACCGCGCCAGACCCGGGAGAAAAGTCAGATCGCCCGACGGCTCAGCCCACCGCTGGCCGGGCTGATCACCGTCGTGGTCGGCGCGGTCCTCGCCAACGTCGAGGACTGGAGCGCCGGGGCGCTTTGGGGCATCGCGGTCCTGGCTGCGCTCGTTGCCGCCACCGCCTTCGCTGTGCCAGCAGCGCGCCGGGCACCCAAGCTTGGAACCGCCGACAGCCCCCATGCGCTCACCATCGGCGCCGCCGTCGCCTCCAACCCCCGCGAGAGCGGCGAACTCTCCCCCGACCTCGTGATCGTGCTCTCTGGACATGCACGCACGGGGAAAACCACGATCGCCAAGCAGCTCGTGGCCAGCCACCCAGGATGGGCGCGAGCCAGCTGCGGCGAATTCGTCCGCGCCCGAGCCCGCGGGCTCGGCATTAACGACCCATCAGCAGAGACCGACGAACTCGGCCAACGCCTCGTGGAAGAGCTCGGCGGCCACGCCTTCCTAGAAGCGGTGCTCGCGCACGCCAACGTAACGGCCAGCACCTCCACCCTCGTGGTTGACGACGTGTACCACCTGGCCGTCTTCGAGGCCCTCGAGGACCGCTGGGCCCACCTGAAGTTCGCCTCGGTCACGCTCCCCCCCACCACGCGCCGCGGCCTCGTCGGCGATGCCCCCCACGCCACCGCGGCCGGTCCACTCGACGAAGCCGTCGAGGCGCTCGAACGCCGACGCACGCCCGACCGCCGCATCCCCGGTGCCGCCGGACCGGACGACACCGGTCCCGCACTCGAAGCACTTGGCGCCCTCGCCGCGGCGTAATAGCGCCCTGGCCGCCGATTCGCGGTCGAACGTTCGCAAACCCCCGACAGGCCGCGACGCAGTCGCTGGACGTGAGATCTGGTCGACGCCGGCGTAGCCTTTGCGGTGGGTGCCCGTTCCGCCGGTCCGGAACTGGCTGAGCACCCGCGGCTCGGTCGGCTCTTCGAGCGACCAGATCAGCACACCCTCATCGTGCGGGAGCTCGGGGTTGCCTCCGAAGGCCGGGATGTGCCGCTCCAACGAGGTGGCCATGACCGAGTCGCAAAGATCGATCTGCAGGGTAGCGGTGTTCTCGGGGCCTTGGCTTCGCTGGCCGCGAGCTCGACGCTGACCGCGCGGTCACGGCCCGAGAGGATTCGAACCTGTGACCTTCGGTTCCGTAGA
>JBBSIW010000093.1:0-8186 GCA_038231895.1 Solirubrobacterales bacterium
CCGCGACGCATACCCGTCGGCGAAGCGCCCAGCGGGCATGCCGCGCATGGCTCGGCGAAAGGTCGGATTGGCGGCCAGCGACGGTGTCCGGCCCCCGAGCTGGTCCACCGCCGCCTGGATCGCCCGCCGCGTCCCGAACACGAGGTAGGGTCCGACGAGGGCGCTCGCGCCGCCCCCGTAGGTCCTGACCGCCGTGCCGCGGTAGTTCGTCGCGGTCCCGGTTGCCGCGCGACGCACGAAGCGCTCGCCAAGCCGGCGGTCGGCCACCGACACGATGACAAGGGACTCCGTCGCCCACCCGCCGGTGTTGAGAACCGCCAGCCCGACCTCCCGCCCGATCCACGGCGCCACGTCCTTGCTGTAGATCAGTGGGCGGCCTCCGTTTGGCAGGCGCGCGAGGAGGGCGTCGCGTACTCGCGGGAAGCTGGGAAAGCGGCGGGCGAGCCCCAGCATCCTCTGCACGGCGCCGCGGTCACCGTCGCTCGACGCGTGCAGGTAGACCAGCGCATCCGCGGGGACCAGTCGCGCGGCGCCCGTCGGCGGCGACTTCTGGCGCCCGTCGGAGGTCAGCGCGAAGAGGGCGACCAGGCCAACCAGCGCCACAGCCGCGGCCGCGATCGCTCGGCGACGCCGATGTGTGGGCATCGGGGCGCGGGACTCGGGCGCACCGTACGGGCGCGGACTCCCTGTCTCGGTCATCGCTCGATCCGGCACGGCAGGCGACCTCCTCGCGCGCCGAGACAGTCAATCACGCCGGTCTGGCCCGCGCGCCTGCTCCGTGGCCCCCGCGGCGCTCGGCCCGGCGGCCGCCTCGCTCGACGAAGTCGATGATGAGCGGAACGCCCTGCAGGCTGTAGCGCTCGCGCATGCGGTTCTCGAGGAAGTAGGCATAGTCGCGGGTGACCCGTCCGCGGGAGTTGACCTGCACCGAGAAGCGGGGTGGATGGGCAGCGGTCTGGGTCATGTACAGCAGCTTGAGCCGGTGGCCCTGGCGGGCCGGCGGCTGGCGGGCCTGGACGAGCTCCGCCAGGAATCGGTTGAGCTGGGGGGTGGGTATGCGCGCCTTCATCCGCTCGCCGAGCACAGCCGCCTCGGTGAGCAGGCGCCCGACGTGGCGCCCGGACGCCGCGCTGGCCGTGAGCACCCGCGGCCGCAGCCGCAGCTTCTGCGCCACGCGGGCGCGCTCGTGCTCGAGGTCGACGGCGTCCTCCCCCGCGAGATCCCACTTGTTGAGCACGAGGGCCGTCGCGCAGCCACTGGTCATGGCGAGCTCGGCGATCCGCAGGTCCTGTGCCGTAACGCCATCCTGGGCATCACAGACTACGAGCGCCACGTCCGCGCGCTCGGCGGCGCGCCGGGAGCGAAGCGCCGTGTAGTACTCCACGTCCTCAGACACCTTGGCCCGGCGCCGCAGGCCGGCCGTATCGACGATCGTAACCGGCTGGCCGCCGACCTCCAACCGCAGGTCGATGGCGTCGCGCGTGGTGCCGGCTCGATCCGAGACGATCACCCGCTCCTCGCCCAGGAACCGGTTCACGAGCGAGGACTTCCCCACGTTGGGCCGTCCGATCACGGCCAGTCGCAGCCCCCCCTCCTCCCGAAGTCCGCCGTCGCCGGGGTCCTCCGGCAGAGCGTCCACCAGGCGATCGAGCAGGTCTCCCGTCCCGAGGCCGTGCGCCGCCGATACGGGGACGGGCTCGCCCAGTCCGAGGCGGTAGAGGTCAGCCGCGAGCGCCGCCTGGCCCGGAGTATCGAGCTTGTTCGCGGCAACGACGACCGGGATGGGCCCCCGGCGGAGCAGGTCCGCCAGCTCCTCGTCGCCAGGGCGCAGCCCCGCCGGCGCGTCGACGACGAGCAATGCCACCTCGGCGTCGGCCAGGGCCGCCCGGGCCTGATGGCGGATGGATGCGGCGAGATCGTCTGCGTCCTCCAGGTCCATGCCGCCCGTGTCGATGAGAGTGAGGGCATGACCATTCCACTCCGTCGGCACCTCGTTGCGATCGCGGGTCACCCCCGGGCGCTCGTGCACCACCGCCTGCCGCGTGCCGGCGAGGCGGTTGACGAGGGAGGACTTGCCCACGTTGGGATATCCGACGACCGCGACCTTCATCGTGGGGCCAGTATGACCCCGGGCGGCCGGGGACCCGAACCGATCCGAATGCGCCTCGGGCCGTGTTACCCCCGTTGGTACCGTCCCATGGTTTCCGAAACTCGCTCGATCAGCTGGATCTGTGCCGTGATCATCGTCGGGCTGCTCGCCGTGGCCGGCCCGGCCGGTGCCAGCGTCAGCCTGCCGTCCGGCTTTTCGCGGACCACGACGGTCCACGGCCTCTCACGTCCTTCCGCGGTGGCGTGGACGCCAGCACCCAACCGGCGCATGCTGGTCGCCATGCGCGATGGCCAGCTGCATGTCGTCAACCCCACCACGGGAGCCACGATCGCCACCCCCCTCACCGTGGCGACCAACACGTACGGCGATCACGGGTTCCTCGGGATCGCGGTCGACGCCGCCTATGCGAGCAACCACTACGTCTACCTGCTCTACACCTACGAGAACAACGCCGCGGCCTACAGCGGTCCCAAGGTCTCAGAGCTGCGCCGCATCCAGCTCAGCGACACGAACGTCGTATCCGATCAGCAGATCATCTTGGGAACGGAGCGATTGGACGGAAGCTGTCCGCCCCCGACGAACATGAGCAACTGCATCCCTTCCGAGACCGACTCGCACTCGATCGGCACCGTGCGCGCCGACCCGGACGGGACCCTGTGGGTGGGCTCGGGCGACGCCGCGGACGGCGACGGCGTGCAGGACGGAGCCTTCCGCACCTATGACGAGAGGAGCTACGCGGGCAAGATCCTGCACATCGACCGCGACGGAAAGGGGCTCCTCGGTCACCCCTTCTGCGGGTCCGCGAATCCGCTGACCGACGTCTGCACCAAGGTCTACGCCAAGGGCTTTCGCAACCCGTTCCGCTTCACGCTGCGCCCCGGTGGTCAGGGCCTCGTGGTGGGCGACGTCGGGTGGAACGCATACGAGGAGCTCGACCTCGTCCAGCCGGGCGGCGACTACGGCTGGCCGTGCTGGGAGGGCCCGGTGAAGACCCCGGCCTACCAGGACGACCCCCGTTGCAACGGGGCCGGGGGCGAGTATTCGAAGTCAGCGACACCCCCCGTCTACTCGATCCCGCATGATGGAACCGGCACGGCCATCGTCGGCGGCCCCACCTATACCGGCTCGGCCTATCCGGCCGCCTACAGCGGCAAGGTCCTCTTCGGCGCCTACGGGGCCGGCGTACTCAACACCTTCGATCCAACCAGCAACGCCGTGGCCGCCTTCGGCAGCGGGAATTACGGCTGGGTGGACCTCGAGAGCGCGCCTGACAACGGCGGCCTGTCCTATGGCGCCCAGGGTGACCTGACCTATGTCGACTTCGGTGACGCCCGCGACGGCACCGGCAGCATCGGGCGCATCTCCTACACACCGGGAAGGAGCCCGCCGACGGCCGTGGCGAGTGCTTCCGCGACCCAGGGGCCGGCGCCGCTGCCCATCACCTTCAACGGAAGTGGCTCGAGCGACCCCGACCCCGGCGCCCTGACCTACGACTGGGACTTCGGGGACGGAACTGCGCACTCCCCCGCCGCCAATCCCACGCATTCCTACGCCTACGGCCGCTACGTCGTGTGGTTGACGGTCACCGATCCGACGGGCTTGAGCGCCACCGAGAGCATCGAGATCGACGCCGGCGGACCCACGGTCACGCTCTCGGCCCCGGGCAACGGGTCCCTCTACACGGACGGCGTCTCCGTCCCCCTGCAGGCGTCCGCCACCACGACTCATGGCACCGCGACCTTCTCCTGGAGCGTGATCCTCCACCACAACACCCACATCCACGACATCGGGACGTTCACCGGGGCGAGCACGAGCTTCACCCCGTTCACCAACCACGACTCGGACTCGAGCTATGAGATCACCCTCACCGCCCTGGACGCCAATGAGGTGCAGACGACGAAGACCGTGACGATCGCTCCGCGCACCGTCAGCTATACGCTCGCCAGTGACCCGCCAGGAGCGCCGGTGAGCTACGGCGGCACCAACCAGAGCGCGGCCTTCACCGCCAACGCTGCAGTCGGCTATCAAACCTCGATCTCGGCCGCCTACCAGTTCACCAGCGGCGGCGTCATCTACACGTTTGACCATTGGTCCGACGGCGGCGCCCGGCTGCACGATGTGTCCGTCCCATCCAGCGACACGACGCTCACCGCGGTGTACACGAAGCCTTCGACGCCGCCCGAGCCCCAGCCCGCCGTGGGCACGAGCGTGATCGCCGCCGCCCCGCCGACGATCGCCGCCGCCCCGCCGATGATCGCCCCCGCCCCGAAGGACCGCACCGGGCCGAGCCTGTCGCTCGCCCTGAGCGCCAGCAGCCTCCGGCGCGGACGCCTGGGCGGAATGGCGTCTGACCCGAGCAACATCAAGAGCGTCGAGATCGCGCTGCGCTCACGCTCCCGGAGCCGAAGCCGAAGCAAGTGCCGCTGGTGGTCCTCGCGCAGCCGGAGCCTGCGCCCCCCCTCGTCATGTACCCGTCCGCGGTGGATGAGCGCCCGCCTGTCGCCACTTCGCGCCGACCATCGCACCCGCCCCTGGACGGTGAGCCTGCGGCGCCGCCTCCCGCGCGGCCGCTACGTGCTGCTCGTGCACGCGGTCGACGGCGCGGGCAACTCGAGCTCCAAGGTAGGCACGAAGACCGAGATCTCGGTCAAGCTCTGACGTCGGCCACGAGCGCGACGATTCGGCGCACCACCTCGTCCACCCCCAGGCCGGTGGTGTCGACCTCGACCGCGCCGGGGGCGGTCGCCAGCGGACTGTGGGCTCGCGTGCGATCGCGCTCGTCGCGCAGCGTCTGATCGGCCTGGACCGTGTCGGCGTCGGTGCCCAGCTCATCGGCTCGGCGGCGGGCGCGCTCCTGCGGGCTGGCCGTGAGAAACACCTTCACCGCGGCGTCGGGCGCCACCACGGTGGCGATGTCGCGCCCCTCGGCCACGTAGTCCCCGCCCGCCATCAACTCACGCTGGCGCTGGACGAGAGCGGCGCGGACGTCGGGATCGGCCGCCACCTTCGACGCCGCCTCGGAGACCGCCGGCGCACGGATCGCCTCGGTCACGTCGCGTTCATCGATACGGACGCGCTGGCCGATGCTGAGACGAAGCGAGGCGGCGAGCGCCGCGGGCTCCTCCTGGCGTTCGAGGCTCGCCAGAGCCACGCAGCGGTACATGGCTCCCGAGTCCAGATAGGTGAACCCGAGAGCATCAGCGACCGCGCGAGCCACCGTCGACTTCCCCGCGCCGGCCGGACCGTCGATCGCCACGATCACGTCAGCGCCGCCACGTGTTCGACGAACAGGGGGTAGGAGATCGCCGCGGCCTCCATCCCCACCACCTCGACGCCCTCCCGTGACGCCAGGCCCGCCACCGCACCGAGCATGGCCAGGCGGTGGTCGTGGTGCGCGTTCAGCGTGCCTCCGCGCAACCCACCGGTCCCCGTGACCGCGAACCCGTCGGGCGACGCCTCGATGGCGGCGCCGAGGCCGCGAAGCCCGTCGACCACCGCCGCGATGCGATCGGTTTCCTTGAGGCGGAGCTCGCCGGCTCCGCGCACCACCGTCTCCCCCTCGGCGAAGCAGCCGAGCAGGGCAACGAGCGGCAGCTCGTCGATGGCCAGAGGTACTTCGTCGGCCTCGACGACGGTGGCGGCCAGCGGCCCCGAGCTCACCTCGAGCTCGGATACGGGCTCCCGACTCGGGGTCTCGCCGCCGCCGGGCTCAGGCTCGAGGTCGCCCACCACCAGCGCTCCCATGCGCCGGGCGATGCGCAGGAACCCCGACCGGGTCCAGTTGACGCCGACGTCTGCGATCGCCAGGCGCGAGCCCGCCACCAGGGCACCGGCGGCGATCAGGAAGGCGGCCGAGGAGGCATCCCCGGGCACCACGATCGTCTCCAGCTCGAGCTCGTCCACGCCGTCCACCGCGAGGCGCAGCCCGCCGCCGGTCACGACCACCCCGGCGGCGCGAAGCATGCGCTCGGTGTGGTCGCGTGTCACGGACGGGCTGATCACGACGGTCTCGCCATCGGCCCCCAGCCCGGCGATGAGCACACACGACTTCACCTGCGCGCTGGCGGCCGGCAGCTCGTACTCGATGCCGCGCAGCCGGGCACCGTGGATGGTCAACGGCGGCAGGCGCCCCTCGCGAGCCTCGATCCGCGCTCCCATCATGCGAAGCGGCTCGGCGATGCGATCGACCGGCCGGCGGCGGATCGAGGCGTCTCCGTCCAGGGTGGCCTCATACCCGTCCTGCGCGGCCAGCCATCCCGGGAGCAGGCGCATCAGGGTGCCCGAGTTGCCGACGTCGATCGGCCCGGAGGGCGGCTCGACGCCCCGGAGGCCGCCACCCCCGACGATCAGCTCGCCGGGGTGCTGGTCGACCGCGACGCCCAGCCCTCGCAGCGCGCTCAGCGTCGAGTTGGTGTCGCCGGCATCGAGGTAGTTGCGGATCGACACCGGTCGTGAGCTCATCGCCGCCAGCAGCGCCGCGCGATGGGAGATCGACTTGTCGGGCGGCGCGGTCACCCGCCCGCGCAGCGGCGTCCCTGGCGAGAAGCGAACGGTGCTCACGCGCGCGCCACCGGGAAACCGAGGGTGCCCGCCAGCTCTTGTGCGCGCGCCGCCTCCCGCTCGCCGGCGATCCACAGCGCGACGACGCCTTCGCGCATGTCGGCTGCCGGGTGGAGGGCCATGTCGTTGATGTTGATGCCCGCCCGGCCCAGCTCGAGCGCGATGCGCGCCACCACACCGGGCTGGTTGGGCACCGAGACCCGCAGCTCGTGCACCGCGCCACCGGTCAGCTCGGCCTCGAGCAGACGGCGGCGATCCCCACCCGCGGCCCGGTTCCATTCCGCGACGCCGTCCGCATCGGCTGCGGCGAGCGCCGAGCGCACCTCGCTCAGGCGCCGCACGGTGTCGTCGAGCGCCTCGACGAGCGCGTCGCGATTCGAGAGATAGATGTCGGTCCAGACGGCACCATTGGCGCCCGCGACCCGCGTTGCGTCACGAAAGCTCGGTCCGGTGGCAGGGAGCCGGTGGTCGCCGGCCGTCAACGTGTGGGCGGCCTGGGAGACCAGCACGTTGGCCAGCACGTGGGGCAGGTGCGAGACAGCGGCCAGGACGCGATCGTGTCCATCGGGGTCGATCGCGGCGGGGCGGGCACCCAGCCCGTGGATGGTGCGATGCAGGCGCTCGTACATGGTGCCCGCGGTACGCGGCGTGGGCGTCAGATACCAGGTCGCACCCTCGAAGAGGTCGGCACGCGAATGCTCCACTCCCGCGGTCTCGGCGCCGGCCAGCGGGTGGCCGCCGACGAAGCGCGGATCGTCGTGCGCGGCCACCACCGCGCGCTTGGTCGACCCCACGTCGCTGACCACGCAGTCCCGCCCCGCGGCTTGCAGGACGGCCCCCACTGCTTCTGGAAGAGCGCCGACGGGGGTGGCGACGAACGCCGTGTCAGCGCCCTCCAGCGCGGCGCCCACCGAGTCGGCCGCGGTCTGGATCGCGCCGCGCGCGAGTGCGCGGTCCAGCACCCCGGGGGCCGGGTCAAAGCCACGGACGTCGGCCCCGAGCCGCTCGTGGGCGACCAGCCCGATGGAACCGCCGATCAGCCCCACGCCGATGACGGCGACGCGCATGCAGACCAGACCTGAGCCTTCAGTTGGCCATCAGACCGCGGAGAGCGCCTTGCCCGCCAGCCCGGCCGCCCGCTCCACCTGCTGGCAGTACTCGGCGAACTCGTCCGCGTAGAGTGCCTGGGCACCGTCACAGATCGCCTCCTCGGGCTGGGGGTGGATCTCGACGATGATCCCGTCGGCGCCGACCGCCGCGGCGGCCAATGAGAGCGGCATCACGAGATCGCGGCGCCCGGCGGCGTGGCTGGGATCGACGACCACCGGCAGGTGGGTCATCTCCTTGAGGACGGGAATCGCCATCAGGTCAAGCGTGAAGCGGTAGGCCGTCTCGAACGTGCGGATGCCCCGCTCGCAGAGGATCACCTTGTCGTTGCCCTCCTTGAGGATGTACTCGGCTGCCATCAGCAGCTCCTCGAGCGTCGCGGAGAATCCGCGCTTGAGCAGCGCCGGGC
>JBBSIW010000094.1:0-8134 GCA_038231895.1 Solirubrobacterales bacterium
CCCGCGCCCTGCGCCGCCTCGAGCACGGTCAGCATGCCTCGCCTCGACGCGCCCGTCGAGCCGAACGCGCCGCACTTGATCAGCGCCTCGATCGCCTTCTTGTTCACGCAGCGGCAGTCGACCCGCGCGCAGAAGTCCCACAGCGATCGGAATGGGCCCCCCTCCTCGCGTGCGCGCTTGATCGCCGCCACGGCCTGGTAGCCCAGGCCCTTGAAGGCGTCCAGCCCGAAGCGGATGTTGCCCTCGACCACCACGAACTCGTGGTCGGACTCGTTGACGTCGGGCGGCAGGATCTCGATGCCCATCTCCTCGCAGCGAGCGACGAAGAACGGCACCTTGTCCTTGGTCGACATCACCGACGAGATCAGCGCCGCCATGTACTCAGCGGGGTAGTTGGCCTTCAGCCACGCAGTGCGGTAGGAGATCAGCGCGTAGCAGGCGGCGTGCGCCTTGTTGAAGGAGTAGTCGGCCGAGCGCTCGTTGGTGGCCCACAGCCACTCGGTCACTGCTGCGGAGGTGCCCGAGACCCGGCAGCCCTCGACGAACTCGGGCTTGAGATGCGCCATCGCCTGGCGGTCCTTCTTGCCGATCGCCTTGCGCAGGTCGTCGGCCCGGGCGCCCGAGAACCCGGCCAGGGACGTGGCGATCAGCATCGCCTGCTCCTGGTAGAGGATCACGCCCTTGGTGGGCTCGAGGATCGAGCGGAGGCGCTCGTCGGGCACGTCGATCGACGCGGCGTCGTGCTTGCCCCGGGCATAGGTGGGGATCTGGTCCATCGCTCCAGGGCGGTAGAGGGCGCCCAGGGCGACGAGATCGTCGAACTCGGTGGGCCGGACCTTCTTGAGCGCATCACGCATGCCCTCGGACTCGAACTGAAACACGCCGATCGAGTCGCCGCGGGCGAGCATCTCGTAGGTCTTCGCGTCGTCGAGGGGCAGCGTCGTCATGTCCGGACGGGCGCCGGCCGAGCGCTCCACGATGTCCAGCGCGTCCTCGATGACGTCGAGGTTGCGCAGCCCCAGGAAGTCCATCTTCAGCAACCCGATCTCATCGATCGGCTTCATCGAGTACTGGGTGACCGTGCGGTAGGCACGATCGCCGTTGCCGTTGCCGGGGACCTCGGCGAGCTGGAGGGGGACGATGTCGGTCAGCGGCCGGTCGGAGATGACCACCGCGGCAGCGTGGATGGAGGAGTTGCGGACGATGCCCTCCAGCCCGCGGGCCAGGTCGACGATCTGCCTGGCCTCGGCCTCGGCGTCGACCACGGCGCGCAACGGCTCGCCCGCGCCCAGGCAGTCCTCGAAGGAGGGCGGCCGCCCCATGATCGGATCGGGGATGAGCTTGGCCAGGCGATCGCCCGCGGCGTAGTCGTGGCCCAGCACGCGCGCGGCGTCGCGGGTGGCGGCGCGGGGGAACATCTTGCCGAAGGTGACGATCTGCGCCACTCGGTCGGCGCCGTACTTGTCGGTCACGTAGCGGATCACACGCTCACGGCCCCGCACTGAGAAGTCGATGTCGATGTCGGGCCTGGACACCCGCTCGGGGTTGAGGAAGCGCTCGAAGAGCAGGTCGTAGCGCAGCGGGTCGACGTCGGTGATCGACAGGCAATAGGAGACGATCGAGCCCGCGGCCGAGCCGCGGCCGGGGCCGACGGCAATGCCGTTCCCCTTGGCGAACGCCACGAAGTCCCACACGATCAGGAAGTACGCGCTGAAGCCCATCTGGTCGATCACCGACAGCTCGTACTCGGCTCGCTGCATCGCCTCGGCCGGCACCGGATCGCCGTATCGCAGCGCCAGGCCCTGACCGACCAGCTCGCGCAGGTACTCGCCCTCGCTGCGCCCGTCCGGCGTCTCATAGGAGGGAATCAGCTGGTTGTCGAGCTCGAGCTCGAGCTTGCAGCGCTCGGCGATCTCCAGCGTGGTGGGCAGCGCCTCGGGCCAGGCGGCGAAGGCGTCGGCCATCTCCGCCCCCGACTTGAGAAAGAACTCGTTGGTGTCAAACGAGAGCTTCGGGGCGCTCAGGGTGCTCTTGGTCTGCACGCAGAGCAGTGCCGCATGGTGGCCGTGGTCCTCCCGGCGCAGGTAGTGGACGTCGGCCGTGGCCGCGAGCGGGCGGCCGAGCTCGCGGGCGAAGCGCTCGATGCCCTGATTGGCCTTCTCCTGCGCGGGCACGCCGTTTCGCTGCAGCTCGAAGTAGATCTGCTCGGCGCCGACGGCCTGCACGAGATCGTCGAGATGGGCGCGGGCGTCGGCCGGACGGTCCTGGACCAGGCGCTGGCAGAAGCGTGATTGCAGGCAGCCGGTGAGAACGATCAGCCCGTCGCCGTGACGGGCCAGCAGCTCCATGTCAACCGCTGGCTTGCCGCGCAGCAGGCCCTCCGTGAAGCCGGCCGAGGAGAGCTTGACCAGGTTGCGATAGCCGGCGTCGTCGGCGGCCAGCAGGGTGAGGTGGTTGCGCTCAACGCGAGCACCCGATCCGGGCGCGGGACGGTGGTGGCGATCGTCGACGACGTAGACCTCGCACCCGACGATCGGCTTGATCCCGTGCTTGGCGCAGGCCTTCTGGAGCTCAACGGCGCCGTTCATCACCCCATGGTCGGTGAGGCCGAGAGCCCCCTGGCCGAACTCGGCGGCGCGCGCCGCGAGCGCGTCGATCTTGCACGCGCCGTCGAGCAGGGAGTACTCGGAATGGACGTGGAGGTGAACGCAGTCGGTCGCAGGCAACGTGGCGCTCATGCTAGGCGCCGCGCCGGATGCCGGGCAGGGGGTTGGACCGCTCGCACCGGGCTTTTCCCGCGGCCGCGAGCCTCGCGCGCGTGCTTTGCGGTCAGCGGGGCGCACCCCGGCGGGCCCACCTGATGAGGAGGGCAAGAGATGCGATGTCGCCCTCCCCCTCCAGGGGCGCGGCTGGCCCGACGCCCAGGGCGTGCTGGAACGCACGATGAGATGTGCGCACCGGCGTGGTGGCGGCCCCGGCCGGCGGAGAATGCCGCACGCTGACCGGCTCGCCGTCGCTCACGCTGATGAAGCATCGGGTTCCCGGTCGCTCCTGCACCGTGTGCTCGAGCCAGAACTCGTGGCCGCGGGTCCAGTCCGGGTCGATCGACAGGGCGAGGGCGCGGTGCAGGAGCAGCGGGTCGACCCAGATGCCCGTTGCGGCGAGCGTGGCTGTGTCCAGCGGTACGGCGGTCAGCGATCGCAGCGCCCGCCCCCGGCGCACAGTGCCTGACACGCGCACACCGCGTCGCCGTAGACGCCGCGAGCCGCCGTCGGTGACCAGGCGCACGAGGGCCGCCGGCGTCGCCCCGAGCGCGAAGGCCGCCTCGCCACCGTCCCGCGGGCGGTCGCGGCCGATGACGTGCCCCTCCCCCGAGCTCAGCGTCACCTCATGCCAACCCAACGTCGCCACATGCAGGTCATAGCTCACGGGGCGAGTGGAGAGCGCCTGGCCCGGCAGGAGCTCCAGCGCGAGCCGGGCCGCTGCCGTCGCATCCGCGGAGAGGAGGCGCTCGAGCCCGATGGTCAGCCACGGACGCGCAGGCCCGGGGAGCGGCTTGGGCGCCGATTCCGGGGGCCGAGGCGACGAGTCGGTGGCCGGCGCGGGCGCCGTCGCCGTCGCCGGCTGCGACTCGATCTCGCTGCGGCTGCGGGCCAGCGCCTGGCGCTCGGCCGCTGCCGTCTCGCGGGCGTGCTGCTGTGCATCGGCCTGCGCCCGGAGGCTGTTGGCCTCTCGCGCCAGGGCGAGGATGCGCTCGCCGAGCTCCACCTCACCCCGCGCGCGTTTCTGACGCTCGCCGCCGAGAAGGCGCTGCGCTTCAGCAGCGGCTGCGCTCGCCTCGTTCGCGGCGCTCGCGGCCTCCGCCAACCTGTGGGCGTGTGCCTCGGCGTGGCGACGCAGGCGAGCCATCCCGACGTGATCGTCGACCACCTCCGCGGCACGACGCTCCTGCTCGAGCAGGATGGCGGCGCCGTGATCGGGCGCGGCGCCGACGAGTCGCGGCGCCTGGGCCAACTCAGGCGGCGCGGATGCGAGCGCCATTTCCGCGCGCAGGACAGCGAGGTCCTGCTTCCCGCGGCGCTCAGGCTCTGTCGCGGCGCGCTGGGCGCGCCGGGCGCGGGCGATCGCCGTCTCGGCGCGATGCTGCGCCTCGTCCGCCCGCCTGCGCGCCGTCGCGAGCTCGACCTCCAGGTCCCGCGCCCGCCGATCGATTTCTGTCAGCTCCTCGCGCAGCTCGGCTGTCTCGTGTGCGGCCTGCGCCATCCTGCGATCGGCGCCTGCGAGGGCGTCTTCGCGAAGCCGTTGCTCGGCGTGGGCGTGCTGCCGGCTCGCTCGCAGCTCCCGCTCACGCCGGTCCAGCTCGAGCTGCAGCGCAGCGCGTTCCTGCTCGTCACCCGCGAACCGGAGCTCGAGCCGCGCAAGCTCGGCCTCCATGGTCGCCAGCGCCCGCTCTGCCTCCTGCGCGCGGCGTTCGGCCGCCTCCTCCGCAAGCTCTGCCCGCCGGGCACGGCGCTCGACCAGGACGGTGCCGTCGACGACGGTCCCCTTCAGATGCTCGACCGGTGCCTCCCCTGAGCTTCTTGCGGCAGGCAGATCAACGGTCACGCCGTCGACATCGAGCCGGAGCGGGCCGCTCAAGAGACCCACGAGCCGATTGGCAACGGAGAAGGCGGCTCGGAAGGCCTGTGTCTCGGCGGCGACCCTCGTCGCCGCGCCCGGGGTCTCCGCCAGCGCCTCGACGCGATGCTCACCGGCCGCGCCGAGGATGAGGACACACACATGACTCTCCTCTGGGCGTGAGCCGCCCGCCCAGACACCGGCCACCCGCACATGCGTGGTCCCGAGGTCACTCGGAAGTATTTCGACCGCGTCTATGCGAAGCGCGGCTCGTGGGTGCGCGCGCGGCGAGCGGAACTCAACCATAGCGATCGATCAGCCTAGGCCCATCAGCGGATGGGGCCTACGAGAGGTTGTCGCAGTCTGCGTGAAAAGGAGGAGGAGCTAGTCGGAGCTGCTCGCACTGCGTCGCTGCACAACCAGCAGCGCGGCGCCAAGAGCCACAGCCACGACCCCTCCTGCCGCCACCTTCTTGGGAGCACCGCCGTACTTGCGACGGATGTACCAAGTGGCGCCCTTCCACACGATGAAGCCGAATGCTCGATATTGCATGGTTCGTCTCTACCCCTGCGCGCCGGCCGGAAACATGAATTCAGCCCGCTCCGTGACGCAGGCGCCAAGCGAGACGCGACTGCAGCGACCACAGCTCGATGAACCCGGGCGATGCGGTCTGCGAGAACAGTCCGCCCGACTCCGAGAACCCGGCCAGCGCGGCATCGTAGACGGCGTTGGGCGAGGCTCGGGTCACCACGCGGGCGGAGCCCTTGAACAGCTTGACGCCGATCGTTCCCGTCACCTGCTCGTTGACCCGGTCGATGTAGGCATCGAGGTCGCCGCGCAGGGGCTCCCACCACAACCCCGCATAGACGAGATAGGCCCACTGGCGCTCGAGCTCGGGCTTGAACTGGTTCTGGTGGATCGTGCCGACGAGCTGCTCGAGGTCCCGGTGGGCGGGCAGGACGATGGCGGCGGCGGGTACCTCGTAGATGTCGCGCACCTTGAGGCCGACGATCCGGTCCTCGATGTGATCGACGATGCCCACGCCGTGGCGAGCACCGATCTCGGCCACCCGCTCGAGCAGCTCGACCAGCCCGAGCCGCTCGCCGTCCAGGGCCACCGGCACGCCGCGCTCGAACTCGAGCGTGACGGTCTCCGCCTCGTCGGGCGCTTCCTCGGGTCGAGTCACCAGCCCGAAGACGTCGTCGTCGGGCGCGTGGCCGAGGTCCTCGATCCAGCGACCCTCGCTGGATCGGCCCCACAGGTTGTCGTCGATCGAGTAGGGCGTGACCTCCGTGCCGCCCTTGACCGGGATCCCGCGCTCGCGCGCGTAGGCGATCTCCTCGTCGCGGCCCATCTGCCACGAGCGCACGGGGGCGATCACCTTGAGCTCCGGCGCGAGGGTGGCCACGGTGGCCTCGATGCGCACCTGATCGTTGCCCTTGCCGGTGCAGCCGTGGGCGATGGTGTCGCAGCCCGCCTCGCGCGCATGCTCGACCGCGAGCTTGGCGATCAGCGGACGTCCCAGCGCGGTGAACAGCGGGTAGCCGCCGCCATAGAGAGCGTTCGCCTTGATCGCCGGGAGCACGTAGTCGCGAGCGAACTCCTCGCGCGCGTCGACCACGCGGCACTCCAGCGCTCCGAGCTGGAGTGCCTTGCCCTCGATCACCGCGTAGTCCTCTCCGGGCTGGCCGAGGTTGACGGTGAGGGCCACGACGTCGGCCTCATAGCGTTCCTGGATCCACTTGAGCATCACGCTCGTGTCCAGACCGCCCGAGTACAGGAGCAGAACGCGATGGACCTCGGCGGGCTCCGCCTCGTAGGAGGCGGTCCGGGGCGGGAAGTCGGGGGCGTCGGTCATGCGGGGCGGAGGCTACCCCGCGAGCGTGACAAACCAGCCTCCCGGATTACCATCGACCTGTGCCCGGCTGACGTTGACACCCGGCCATTCCCCACCTGGCGCTGTCCGGCCTCGCTCGCCTCACCCGGCGAGCCGGGCGTCTGCGGCCTGAGCCGATCCGACTTGGCGGCGGCGCCCGCGCGCCGCCCGGTGGCCACCGACCTGTTAGGAGCAGCAAACGCGATCAGGCCGACGAACCCACTCGAGCTCGGGAAGGCTAACGCCAGCAGGGGTGAACCTGACCGAGCGCGTGGCGTAGTGGTGTAGTATCGTGTATCATGCTCACCGTTCCGGAGGCTGCCCACCGTACCGGACGCACCCCGGAGACCGTCCGCCGCTGGATTCGCTCCGGGCGGCTTCGGGCGCAGAAGGTGGGGACCCAGCACGTCATCGAGGAGCAGGACCTACAGCGCTTGGTCGAGGAGCCGTGGCCCGTCGAGATCCCGCCGAAGCTTCGAGCCGATCCGCGCGGGGAGACCCAGCCCGACTGGGTGGCGATCATCCGCGAGCAGCGCGACGGGCACTGAGGCCCGAGGCGGAGCGCGCGGCGTGCTGGTGGTCGACTCCAACGTGGTTGTCTACAGCTGCCACGCGGGGTCCAACCTGAGCTGGCTCGGCGACCCGGATCTCTGTGCGCCCACCCTACTGTGGCCCGAATTCCGCTCCGCCGTTCGGGGCGCCGCCTGGCGTGGCGAGATCTCGGTCGAGCGGTCCCGCGAGCTGGTGGTGGCGCTCGGCGAGCTGTCCGTGACCGCGCGAACGAGCCGGCGCCTGGGCTTGGAGGCTCTGCGGATCGCCGAGCTGCTCGGCTGGGCGCGCTCCTACGACGCCGAGTACTGCGCTCTCGCCTCGACTGCTCAGATGCCGCTTGGTGACTTTCGATGGACGCCTGCGGCGCGGGGCGGACCGTCTGGGGTTCGTGATCACTCCCGGGGAGCTCTGAATAATCCGGCGAGGCACATGGAGCCGCACTCGGCCCCGCGCCGCGAGCGCCGGCCTCCAACACAGATGTGACGGTTCACCCGACGAACGCTGAGCGTTGTCCCACGCAGTTGCGGTCGGAACCCGCAGCGTCGTACCGCCGGTGGGCGACCCGCCGCGTCACAGCAAAGTCGAGACCCGGCTCAGCGCGTCGTCGATCTCGGCCTCGCCGACGATCAGCGGTGGCAGGAAGCGCAGCGTGGTCGGCCCGGTGGCGTTGACCACCAGCCGCTGCTCGAGCAGCGCGCGGCGCGCCAGCTCGATCGCGCCGTCGATCTCGATCGCGCGCATGAGCCCGCGTCCGCGTACCTCGCGCACGCCGGGCAGGGCGGCTAGACCCTCGGCCAGCCGCTCCCCCAGCTCCATCACGCGCGCCAGGCGCTCCGGGCGGTCGATCACATCGAGGGCGGCCAGCGCCGCGGCGGCCACGACCGGGCCGCCGGCGAACGTCGACCCATGGTCGCCCGGGGCGAGCACGTCGGCCAGCCGCGGACCGGTGATGAGCGCACCGATCGGCATTCCCCCGCCCAGCGCCTTGGCGAGGGTCATGGCGTCGGGGACCACCCCGGTCTGCTCGTGGGCCCACAGCGTCCCGGTCCGCCCCATCCCGCACTGGATCTCGTCGAAGATCAGCGCCGC
>JBBSIW010000095.1:0-8064 GCA_038231895.1 Solirubrobacterales bacterium
CGACGGCCCCGCTTGTCCGGCGCGCGCTCCACCTCGTTGGCAGTCGCGGCGGGATCCACCTCCTCCACCAGCTCGATCTCGGCCTTCTCAAGAAAGCCGTGCAGCTCCTCGACATCAGCTTCGTCGACGTCGAGCTCCGCGACAGCGGTAGCGACCTCGCCGTAAGTGAGGACGCCGGTCTGCTGGCCCTTGAGCAAGAGGCCCTTGACCTCTTCCAGTTCCTGAAGCTCGGCTACTGACATTTCACATCTCTCGGTCGTTCCCCGCCGGGCAAAACGACCGGCCAGAGGGAAGGTGTGGCGTTGGAGCAAAGCGTTGGGGATACGACCCCTGCTCAACCATGCGTCCTACCCATGATATTCGCTCGCGGAACGCGTTTGCTGGAAATCTGATCGCTTCACAAGAGCGCGGGGTCCGTGAAATGCCTGCAGGCAGGGCCTACTACGCACAACGCAAGCCTCCGCTACAAGTTTCGTGCACACCGGCTTGCGGGTACGCCATGATGTGTCGCGATGAGCAAGCCAGATCCACCGGCGAAGGCGAGCGGGGGCGACGTGCTCTCGAGCCTCCCGCGCACCCGTCCCGAGCGCCGCAGCAGCAAGCGCGAGCGTCCGGCCCCTGCGTCCGCCAAGCCCAACCCGCGTAGCAGCACGCCATCACCGTCCGTGCCCAAGGCGCCTGCCCGCAAGCGAGCGACCGGCAAGCCGGCTGCCGCCCGTGCGGGCGAATCCCGACGCGCACAGCCGAACGCGGTGCGACCGTCGGCGGCGACGCGCAACGCGCGAGGCTCGCCCGAGCCTCCCCGCCGTCGAGAAGTCGATCCGCCTACGGGCGTCAAGCTCGCGGGCATCGCGGTCGCCGCGGCTGGGGAGCTGGCCGGGCTCGGGATCACGCTGGGCGTGCGCACGGTGCGCAAGCTGGCGGCGCGCTTGCCTCGACCCAACTGACTCACCCGAGCGGCGGCGCCCGCCGCGGTGCGTATACTCATCGGCCGCCAGCCGAACTGTCGCGCGTCCAGCGCGTGGCAGGCGGGGGAACCACTGCGAGCCCTTCCGGGCTCGCTGGGGCGAATCGGCCGAAGTCGGCCGTAGCGTCGCCGCCGACTTCGTCGGGGCCACGCGAGCCCGTCAGCTCACCTCGTAGGCCGACACAAGTCGTCTTTTTACGTGACAGCTCGCATCCCATACGCGATGGTGGGCGCACTCGCTCTGAGTGCGGCCCTTGCCCTGCCCGCCGGGGCGGCGGCCGACACGGCCTCGACCGGCACGGGCGGTACGCCCGTCGGGGGCATGGTCCCCGCGACCACCGCGCCGATTCCCGCGCCGGCGCCTTCGGCGCATGGGTTCACGCTCACGGCGGCCGGCCGAGCCCTCGTGGACCGGAGACTGCGTTTGGATGGCGCCGTCCCCCGACGATTCGCCGGACGCAAGGTCCTCATCCAGCTCGGCGGTGAGGGTGGCCGATGGACCACGGTCGCCAGCGCCTCCGCGAATCGGAGCGGAAACTTCACGGCGGGGTGGGCCTCGCATCGCAGCGGGCGCTTCACCCTGCGAGCAATCGTGGGCCGGGGCCGGCGGCGGGCCGGCGCGGCCGCGCCGTCGAGTGCTCAAGCGCGCGTAACGGTCTATCCGTCCGCGATCGCGACCTGGTACGGGCCTCGCTCCAACCGCGTCATGACCACCGCCTGCGGCACGCAGCTCACGAGCACCACCATCGGCGTGGCCCACCGCAGTCTGCCCTGCGGCACCCGGGTGGAGCTCTACTACCACGGTCGTGCCATCGTCGTGCCGGTCATCGATCGTGGTCCCTACGCCAACGGCGCAGACTGGGACATGACCGTCGCGGTCGCCGACGCGTTGGGCTTCACCGACGCGGGGGTCGATCGCATCGGCGCCCTGCCGCTCGGGTAGCGTGCGGCCGCCCGGGCCTTCAGGCGCTATCGAGATAGCTGATGATCCGGTTGGTCAGGGCGCTGAGGGCGGGAGCCGGACTCTCCACCGCCAGCGGACGGTCGTCGAGCAGGGCCTTGGTGGCATTGCCCAGCTCCGCATCGACACCGCCCGCCAGGCCGGCCGCCACCAGACAGGCCCGGCGCGTGACCTCGGGATCGATCGTCCACATGACCTCGAAGCGCCGCTCGGCGTCGCCCGGTCCCCCGCGCTGGTGAGGGCCCACTCGCTCCCACCCGAGCAGGCAGGCCGCGTAGCCGGGAGCGTCGATGGCCAACACCCATTCGTCTGCCAGCGCGTAGCCGGGGGGGATGGGCACCTCCGCGGCGCCGCCCCTGCGCGTGCGCACCGCCGGGAAGTCCGCGAACACCAGCGTGCAGTCCGAGGCCGCAGCCAGCCGGCGATAGCGATGCTCCACGCGCCGGTAGAAGGACTCGGTCTGAAATGCCGCGAAGACGACCGGACCGGCGGCCCGCGCCAGGGCCTCGTCCTCGATGGCGCGGCTGAGCGCGATGAGCGTGCGCTTCGTGAGCACATGCGTCGGAAGGCTGGCCTCGGGGGTGGCGATCGCGGCGTAGATGGAAGGTCGGTCCGTCGCATCAGCGGAGGTCCGCGCCCGCTCGAGCGCGGCCGGCAGCGACAGGCCGCTGCGGCGGTGGGCGACCACCCGCCGCAGGGCCGCGACATCGTCGAGCGAATAGCGCCGGTGGCCACTCGGAGTGCGCCGCGGACGTGGAAAGCCGAAACGCTGCTCCCACATCCGGATGGTGCCCGCCTCGATCCCGGTCCGTCCCACCACGTCGCGCATGGCGAGGCCATTGGCTGACATCATGTGTAGGAATTCATCAACATAAGCGATATAGCACGTTCTGGCGCCAGCCCAAAGTACGGGCGGGCGGCGACGAAGGGCCACTCGCTGCGTGCCTGGCGCCTCGTTTGCGATGCTCCATGCGCTCGTCAGCCGCCTCCATCATGGCCCGTCCTCGCTGCATCGACAATCGCTTGCGCCTGATCGCCGTCGCAGCGAGTGCGCTGGGCACCACCGGCGGGGCGATCGTGTCGCGCCGCCGGAGCCGTAGGCGTCGCGAGGCGGCAGCAGCGATCAGCGAGCCCTACGACTCCACGGTGCTGGACCGATCGGGCGCCGTCCGGTCGGTCCAATCGGCGGATCTCATACTGGCCGAGGCCGACCTGGAGGCGATATGGACGCCGATGCACCTGGAGCGCCTGGCGCGCACGTACTGGCGATTTCTCTCGCGGGCCACCCTGGGCGCGATCCACGTGCAATACACCCGGAGCGAGCGCTTCGTGGTGTTCATCTCGCGCCCCGCCGTCCTGCTGCGCTTTCGTGCCCCCGAGTACCAGATGGACGGGCGAAGGGGCATCGTCCGCTGGGACATCGAGTCGGGCGTGCTCGTCTCGCGGCGCGGCGACGACGCCGGCGGGTACCTGCAGATCGACGTCCAACGTGGGCAGCGGGACGCAGAAGGCCATGCGGTTGCCCACGTCGAGGTCGAAGTGGCCAACTTCTATCCGGCCCTCGCCAGCCGGCTTGGCACGCCGCTGTACAAAGCGACGCAGTCACGGCTGCACGTCCTGATCACCCAGCGCTTTCTCCGCTCGCTTGCCCGTTTGGATCTGGCGGAGTCGCGGGTGAAGCGCTTCGCGCGCACCTCAGCCGCGTCCGCGTCAGTGGACGATGTGCCCGATCCTCCGCCGCCCGATGAGCCCGCCGCCCGCGCCCATCCCGCTCGCCAGGGGGCCGAATCGGCCGCCGCAGCGCAGGCGGGCTATGACGTGTCTCCTAAGTCGGTGAGCCAGAGCAGCACGGCTGCGAGGACGAGGCCGCCGCGGTAGACGATGGCGTGCTTGTCGTATCTGGTGGCCAGCCCAGGCCAGTGTTTGAAGCCGTCGGCCAGCACCCGGTCGGGCCGGGTCCGTGGCCGGCGGGACGCCAGCAACTCCGGCGCGACGTAGCATGATCTCCCAGGTGACCAGCAGACCCGCTGCGGCGCAGCACCTGCGCGACCTCGCGCGGCTGCGCCGCGTCCGCGACCGGATCGACCGGGAGTACGCGCAGCCGCTCGACGTCGAGGCGCTCGCCCGCGGCGCGTACATGTCGGCCGGGCACTTCAGCCGCCAGTTCCGGCTCGCCTACGGCGAGTCGCCGTACAGCTACCTGATGACGCGGCGCATCGAGCGCGCGATGGCGCTGCTGCGTCGTGGCGACCTCAGCGTCACCGAGGTCTGCTTCGCGGTCGGCTGCTCGTCGCTGGGCACGTTCAGCACGCGCTTCACGGAGCTGGTCGGCATGCCGCCCAGCACCTACCGGCGCCAGGCGGCGCGCGCGACGGCGGGGATGCCGCCGTGCGTGGCGAAACAGGTGACCAGACCGATCAGGAATCGAGAAGCGCCAGTGCCGAGCCGCACCTAACCTGACCGGCCATGGACATCACCATCTTCCAGACCCTCCTCCCGCACGACGACCCGGACGCCTCCCTGGCCTTCTATTGCGACACCCTCGGCTGCGAGGTCCGCAACGACGTCGAATATGGCGGGATGCACTGGCTCACGGTCGGCTCGCCCGACCAGCCCGGCACGTCGATCGTCCTGTACCCGCTGGCCGCCACCCCCGGCATCACCGACGACGAGCGCCGCACCATCGCCGAGATGATGGCCAAGGGCACCTACGCCAGCATCAACCTGGCCACCACCGACCTCGACGGCACCTTCGCGCGCCTGCAGGCCGGCAACGCCGAGGTCGTCCAGGAGCCGACCGATCAGCCCTACGGCGTTCGCGACTGCGCCTTCCGCGATCCCGCGGGCAATCTGATCCGCATTCAGGAGGTCCGCTGAGATGGCCTGCATCGAGTCCGTCACCCTCCAGGCCCGCCACCCGCCAGCTGTTGCTGGGAGTCGCGGACGTGAAGGCGAGCGGTTGAGCGCGAGTTGATGCGCGGGGCCGGTGGCCGGCCTGACGCCTCGACCCGAGAATGCGAAGCTGGCCCCGCCCGAGATAAGGACACACGATGAGCAAGGCCCCGAGCACGGCCACCCAGCCGCGCGCGGAGCATGCCCTCGACAGCCACGACCTGATCCGCGTGCACGGCGCGCGCGAGAACAACCTCAAGGACGTCAGCGTCGAGATCCCGAAGCGCCGGCTGACGGTGTTCACCGGCGTCTCCGGCTCGGGCAAGAGCTCGCTGGTGTTCGGCACGATCGCCGCGGAGTCGCAGCGGCTGATCAACGAGACTTACAGCGCCTTCGTGCAGGGCTTCATGCCGACGCTGGCGCGGCCCGAGGTCGACGTACTCGAAGGGCTCACGACCGCGATCATCGTCGACCAGGAGCGGATGGGTGCCGACGCCCGCTCCACGGTCGGCACAGCCACCGACGCCAACGCGATGCTGCGGATCGTCTTCAGCCGCCTCGCGGAGCCGCACATCGGCTCGCCTCAGGCGTTCTCGTTCAACGTCGCGTCGATCTCGGGCGCGGGAGCGGTCACCATCGAGCGCGGCGGTACCACCACGAAGGAGCGGCGGAGCTTCAGCATCACCGGCGGCATGTGCCCACGCTGCGAGGGCCGCGGCGCCGTCAACGACATCGACCTCACGGCGCTGTACGACGACAGCAAGTCGCTCAACGAGGGTGCGCTCACCATCCCCGGCTACAGCATGGACGGCTGGTACGGCCGGATCTTCAGCGGCTGTGGCTTCTTCGACCCGGACAAGGCGATCAGGAAGTTCACGAAGAAGGAACTGCGCGACCTCCTCTACAAGGGGCCGACCAAGATCAAGGTCGAGGGCATCAACCTCACCTACGAGGGCCTGATCCCGAAGATCCAGAAGTCGATGCTGTCCAAGGCCGTCGACGCGATGCAGCCGCACATTCGCGCCTTCGTGGAGCGTGCTGTCACCTTCGCCACCTGCCCGGAGTGCGGGGGCACCCGGCTCAGCGCCGCCGCCCGGTCGTCGAAGGTCAAGGGCAAGAACATCGCCGACGTCTGCGCGATGCAGATCAGCGACCTCGCCGCGTGGGTGCGGGGCCTGGACGAGCCGTGGGTGGCGCCGCTGCTGGACACACTGCGGCACACCCTCGACTCGTTCGTGGAGATCGGTCTCGGCTACCTCTCCCTGGACCGCCGGTCCGGCACACTGTCGGGCGGTGAGGCTCAGCGCACCAAGATGATTCGTCACCTCGGCTCCAGTCTTACCGACGTCACCTACGTCTTCGACGAGCCCACTACTGGCCTGCACCCCCATGACATCCAGCGGATGAACGACCTGCTGCTGCAGCTGCGCGACAAGGGCAACACCGTGCTCGTCGTGGAGCACAAGCCAGAGGCGATCGCGATTGCCGAGCACGTCGTCGACCTCGGCCCGGCGGCCGGCACCGACGGTGGCGAGGTGGTGTTCGAGGGCACCGTCGAGGGGCTGCGGGCCAGCGACACCATCACCGGACGCCATCTGGAGGACCGGGCCGCCCTCAAGGAAACGGTACGGACGCCCAGCGGCACGCTGGAGATCCGCGACGCCAACGCCCACAACCTCCAGGACGTCGACGTGGACATCCCGCTCGGGGTGCTCTGCGTGGTCACCGGCGTCGCTGGCTCCGGAAAGAGCTCACTGGTCCACGGCTCGGTGTCCGAGCGGAACGGGGTGGTGTCGGTCGACCAAGGAGCCATCAAGGGCTCGCGACGCAGCAACCCGGCGACGTACACCGGACTGCTCGACCCGATCCGTAAGGCGTTCGCGAAGGCCAACGGCGCGAAGCCGGCGCTGTTCAGCGCCAACTCCGAGGGCGCCTGCCCGAACTGCAACGGCTCCGGCGTCGTCTACACCGACCTGGCGATGATGGCCGGCGTCGCCACCCCCTGCGAAGAGTGCGAGGGAAAGCGGTTCCAGGCATCGGTGCTGGAGTACACCCTCGGCGGCCGCAACATCGCAGATGTGCTGGCGATGTCGGTGAGCGAGGCCGAGAAATTCTTCGCCGAGGGCGAGGCGAAGATCCCGGCGGCCCACAAGATCCTGGCCCGGATGGCTGACGTCGGGCTCGGCTACCTCAGCCTCGGCCAGCCGCTCACTACGCTGTCCGGCGGGGAGCGGCAGCGGCTCAAGCTGGCCACCCACATGGCCGAGAAGGGCGACGTCTACGTCCTCGACGAGCCGACCACCGGCCTCCACCTCGCCGACGTCGAGCAGCTGCTCGGCCTGCTCGACCGGCTCGTCGACTCCGGCAAGTCGGTCATCGTCATCGCGCACCACCAGGCGGTCATGGCGCACGCCGACTGGATCATCGACCTCGGCCCCGGCGCCGGCCACGACGGCGGCCGGATCGTCTTCGAGGGCACACCCGCCGACCTCGTCGCCGCCCGTTCCACCCTCACCGGCGAGCACCTCGCGGCCTACGTCGGCACCTGACCGAGGCCCTCGCGGACACCGTGAGACGAGTTCTCGCATCTGTTTCGACCTAGTTCTGCGACGATGAGCTGTCGTATCTCGTCCACGTCAATGTACGCCGCGCTGATCGCCGTCACCTCGATTTGCCCTTGCACGCGTCCGGAACCGACCGCATGATCCATTGTGCCAATGCGAGGCGGTCTACGGTTCTCGACGGGACGCAGAATTCTTTTCCTTCTCGTCCGATGAAGTGATCTCCTTTTCTTAGGCCCGCTTCGATGAAAACAAAGCCCTAATACGGATTTGTCACGAGATCAATCGTCCTTCTCAAGGTTCTTCGGATAATCCCTTCTAGACGAAGAGGCGTTGCCGTCCCCGAGTTCGGAGGTAGTCAGCGCGGGCTTCTTGCACGCCGGGCTCGCCTGAGATTTCGGCGATCGGCACGTCCCACCAGCTTTCGAAGCCCGGCACGCGGGCGTCAATCTGGACCGGAACGTGGATCACGACCGTGCGCTCGGCCGCCTTCGCCTTCGAGAGGGCGTCGCGAAGCTCAAATTCGTTCTCCGCTCTGAACGCGACCGCGCCGAGGCTTTCGGCATTCTGGGCGAAATCGATCTGAATGAAAGGGCCATCGAGCTTCCCAGTTTCCGGACTGCGATACCGAAGCTCGTTGCCGAACGAGGGCGAGCCCGACGACATTTACAGACCACGAATGC
>JBBSIW010000096.1:0-8052 GCA_038231895.1 Solirubrobacterales bacterium
AGGGAGGGCGCAGAGCATGCGCTGGCGATCCGGGGGTTAGACGCGGCGGTCGATGACCGCGAGCGTTTGAGAAAGCAAGACGATGCCCTCCGGGCAACTTCGGCCACGCATGCTTGCCCGTCGCACCCGCGTCGCGTCGCTCGGGCACAGGGCGGCTGCAGGCGGTGAGGTAGGCGAGCACCCAGGCCGCCGCCGATCATCTTAGCGGACGCCCAGGACGACGAGTAGACGAACCTAAGCCGCGCCGCGGGGGAGGGCGGCCAGTTCCTTGAAGTCCGGCAAAAAAACCGCGAAGGGCGGATGGCCGGCAGGGTAGGCATCGCGGTCCAGTCCGTCTTACAGCGAGGGTTCTACCGCGCGGAGTCTGGTCCCGACAATTCGCCCACCGACGGCCACGTTCGTGGAGGCGGTCAGACGGCCCGCGACGATGACGCCTGTTGGACTACTAGCGCGGGCGCGGCGCTGCTGGCAGAATCGGCGCTATCCCTTGGAAAGGAGCGCCATGGAGTCATCCGAGCCCGCCCGTGTGCTCATCGTCGCCAACCGGACGGCTGCGACGCCGGCGCTGATCGAGGCGGTGCGCCGCCGCGCAGCCTCGGGGCCCTGCACCTTCACGCTGCTCGTCCCCCAGTCCTGGCAGGGCCTCCAAAGGCTCACCAGCGCCGAGGACAGCCACACCGACGACAACGAGTCTGAGGCGGTGCTGGAGCTGGCCCTCCCGCTGCTCGCGGACGCCGCGGGGGATGAGGTCGAGGGCGTGACCGGCGACGCTGACCCGCTGACTGCGATCCAGGATGCGGTCAACCTGCGCGGCTTCGACGAGATCATTCTGTCGACGCTCCCCGCTCGCGTCTCTCGCTGGCTCAAACTCGACCTGCCAAGCAAGGTCCAAGTGCTCGGTCTCCCAGTCACCCACATCGAGGCACGCGCCCGGCCTGCCTAAACGCGACCGCCCACACTGCGCTTCTGCTTGACGAGCCAGCGGGAAAGACGCGCCCAGGCGCGACACCGTGCCGGGCCTTCGCTTGCACGAAAGCGAGCACGTCGGTGTCCGGTTCCAAACGCCCGCTGCGGACGAAATCCAGGCGTATCAGCTGACGACGACTCGACTTCTGCTTCCGGCGCCGAGCGATTGCGCTCGGGCGTGCCAGCCGGGCGGCTTGCGGAGGACAGGGTCTTGTGGTTCGGGGGCGGTCAGGACGCCGCGCGTACGCTGCGGTGGTCAGCGGATGCGAGCTTGTCGTGCGGCAGGCTTACGAAATCGGAGGCGTGGCCGCGATCGTCGCTGATCTCCACGAGTGCGTCCTGGTCGTCTGTTTCGACGACGGTGCCCGTCGTCCCGGCGGGCCAGCGTCCGGACACGGTGAGGAACTTGACCACCTCGAGAACGCCGAGTCGCGGTTGGATCATTACCGAAGAATGTCGCACCTGGGCACGGGATCTCCAACCAGGTCGAGAGGAGCCGCGGCGGCAGGTCGCCCTCGATGATCCAGATTGCCGCTACCGGTGCCCTCGCCCCGTTGAGACCGTCGACGAGCACCACTACTTCATAGACCACACCGAAGGGGTGATGCGTGTCCCGAGGATGGGCCGGATCGAGTGCATACCTGACCACCTTCTCCTCCGCCACGACCTCGTGCGCACGGGGAACTCGGGACGGTACTGACACGCCGGGCAGGGTATGACCGACTCCAGATCATTGGGCGGTCTACGCCGATGGCTGTGAAGTCGCAACGCTTGGTGCTTACGGCCGTCCGCACTGGCGACTACGGCTGCCTGCGTAGGTAGCCTGCCCGCCGTGGCCTTCGACAAGTGGCAGGGACAGGGTCATGACCATGCCGTCGCAGGGAAGCGACAGCTTTGGTTCGAGTTCCCCATGGGGGGCCAGAAGCTCGACCTGGCCGAGGTGGTACTCGAGAGCGCATGAACCACTTCGTTCTGGGCTGGCGGGCGCAGGGCGGGATCGAGCTGGAGCCGGGCGTGCGGGCGCTGAGCGAGGTGACCGGGCGGCTCGGCTTCCTCGACCCAGGGCGGATCCAGCGATGGAGGGCGTCGGATCGGCGAGCCGCGCTCACCTGGATCGCGGACGACCCCGATCGCGTGGGTGACGTGCAGTACGTCCAAGCCGAGCCCGATCGCGTCGGACTGTTCGCCGGGCGTCCGATCAGATGGACGGGCGCCGCAGCCGCCGATGGACGAGGGCCGCTGGACCCTGCCTTCTACCTGCGGCCGTTTCGCACGTTCTGCTACGAGCTCGACGGCCGCTGGGCAGCGGCTCGCTATGACGCGAGGGAAGGGGAGCTCGAGCTGGCCACCGATGCGCTGGGCGCCTACCCGGTGTTCGTCGCCGAGCACGGCGGCGCACGATGGTTCTCGAACAACCCGACCGTGCTGGCGACACTCACCGGCGCGGATGAGCTCGACCCGCTGGCACTCGCGGGACTGCTGGGCGGCGGCTGGTCGCTCGCCGGCGACCCTGTGTGGACCGCGGTGCGGCGGCTGGCCCGCGGTAGCTCGCTGCGCCTGCGCGCCGACGGCGCACAGGAGAGCGAGCAGCTGCTGCCCGACGCCGAGGTGGCGGAGCTGGTGGGCGCGGGCAGCGACGGCCCCGCGGCGGCCGAGGACCTCGTGGCCGGTCTGCGGGCGCTCGCCGACTGGCCCGCGCGCGCGACCGTCGTCCCGGTCACCGGCGGGCGCGATTCGCGTCTCGTGCTGGCCGCCGCGCTGCGAGCCGGGTTGTCGTTCACGGCCGTGACCGGTGGCGCCCCCGACCATCCCGACGTGGTGGTCGCCCGCGAGCTGTGCCGACTGGCCGGCATCGCGCACGAGCTGCTGGTGCCCGACCCCCACGGCGACATGTACAGCCGGCCGCAGCGGGCGGCCGAGGTGGTCGACCTGCTCTGCGCCGGCACGGCATGCCTGTCCGATGCCGCCGGCTTCCCTCTCGGCCCCCGACCCGACACCCTGCCGCTGTGGCACAGCGGCCAGGGCGGGGAGATCGCGCGCGGCTACTACGGTCCGGCCAGACGCCCCGGGGCGGGCGAGCTCGCCGAGCGGCTCTACAGCGCCTTCGTTGGGCGCCGGCCCGGACGGGCGGAGATCGTCAACGGCGACGGCGCGACCCTGCTGCAAGGCCACCTCGCGGACTGGGTGGAGACCCAGCTCGACGCCGGCGCCGACCCCCGTGACGTCCCCGACTTGTTCTACGCGCTCAAGCGCATGGCCATGTGGGCGGCGCCCAGCCACAGCTGCGTCGAACCCGTACGTGACACCACGTCGCCGTTGTGGAGCCGCCGGCTCCTGCGCCACGAGCTTGGGCTGGCCACGGACGAGCGCGGCCGGGAGACGTTTGCGCTGCGGATGCTCGAGGGTCTTGCACCGGGGCTCGTCGACGCGGCCTTCGCCGACCGGCGTCCGTGGCCGGGCCGTCAGGGCGCCGTGCGCGCCCGGGCGGAGCGCGCCCGGGCCCTCGCCGTCAAGGCGCTCGCCGAGGCGGCGCGTCGAGCCCGAGGCCGGCGCGCCGCGGACGCCACCGCCGATCCGTTCGCCCGCGTCCAGGCGCTGGTGCGCGAGCACGTCCTCGCCCAGCCCGGCCACCCCGCGTGGGCGCTCCTCGACCGGCCCCGCGTGGAGAGGCTCCTGGCTGCCCCGCCGGCTGCGCTTGACACCATGAATCGCTACTACGTGTGGCGCCTGGGCCAGGTCTTCCTCGTCGACGCCTACGCGGGTGCCAGCCTGGACCCGGCCGATCCCGGCGCCGCGCCGCGCGACCCGGTTCGCCATGCTTAAGCGCTCCCATGGTCGACCAACCACCCACACTAAAGCCGCCCCTTCACCGGCGGGCGCTTGGGGCCGCGAAGCGAACGCTTCGTCGCCGCGTCTCGCCGCACACGTATGCTCGCGTCGCCCTCGTGGCGCTGTGCGCGCTGACCCTGATCGTGCTCACCGGCGCGGCGGTGCGCCTCACGGGCTCGGGGCTCGGGTGCCCTGACTGGCCCAAGTGCTACGGCAAGGCCGTGGCTCCGCTCGAGACCCACGCGGTGATCGAGTACGGCAACCGGCTGCTCTCGGGCCTGGTGGGGCTGGCCGCGATCGCGGCCGGGGCGCTCGCCTTCCTGCGCCGCCCCTTCCGGCGCGACCTTGCGGTGCTCGGCGTGATCCTTCCCCTCGGCGTGGTCGGGCAGGCCGTGCTCGGCGGCTTCACCGTGCGCAACCACCTGGCCCCCGGGTTCGTGATGGCGCACTTCGCACTCTCGATGCTCATCCTCATCGCCGCCACGACGCTGGCGTGGCGCGCCCGTCGCGAGCCCGGGCAGCGCGCGCGCTCCACCGACCGCCTCGCCGTCTGGTCGGTGCGCGCGCTCCTGCCCGTCGGCGCGCTGACGATCTTCGCCGGAACCGCCGCCACGGCCGCCGGTCCGCACGCCGGAGGTCGCCCGCATGAGCGGATCCACCGGCTGGACTTCTACGGTTCGCACACGCTCGATTGGGCGATCAGCAGCCACGGACAGGTTGCCGCCACGTTCGGCGTGCTCGCGCTCATCGTGTGGGTCCTGCTGCGACGGCGCTCCCCCGAGCCCCAGCTCCAGCGCGCCGTGAGCATCCTGGTCGGGCTGCTGGCCGTGCAGGGCGCCGTGGGTGGTCTTCAGTATGCGCTGGAGCTGCCGGCCGAGATCGTGTGGGTCCACGTCGCACTGGCATGTCTGACCTGGGTCAGCGTCGTGTGGGCGACCGCGGCGGCCGGCCGACTGGTTCCCCGCGCCGCCGCGCGCCGCGCCGAGCCCGCGCGCGCGGAGTCGGTGGCCTGAGCGCTGCGCCGAGCGCCGGCGCACCCGCCAGGCGCTGCTACCGTTGATCTCCGTCGCACCCGCTATGCGCGAGCGCTCCACCGCCACCCGACCAGGGTCACCCGCCGTCCGGGTCGCCGATGCGACAGGCGAGCTCCTCGGCCCGCATGCTTCTGGCGCCGTCGAGCCGGCCGACGCCCGCCTCGCGCCCGCCTACGCGGCGCTCGCGGGCGAGGACATCTCGGTCGTCTCGGTTGACGTGTTCGACACGCTTTTGTGGCGCAAGGTCCCAGAGCCGGCCGACGCCTTCCCTCTCGTCGGTCAGCGTCTTGCCGACCATGGCGCGCTCGCCGACGACGTCTGGCCCCGGGTGTTCGCCGAGTTGCGGGTGGCGGCGGAGAAGCGGGCGCGCGCCGCCCAGCGCGCGGCGGGGGGAGGGCCCGAGGTCACGCTCGCCGCGATCTACGAGCAGCTCCCCGAGCGCCTGTTCGCCGGCGCAGGCCGTGCAGCCGCGATCGAGCACGAGCTCGAGGCCGAGCACGCGCTGCTGCTGTGCGACCTCGACGTCCTCGCCCTGATCCACGAAGCCCGCAAGCAGGGCAAGCGCGTCGTGGCCGTGTCTGACACCTACTTCGATGAGGCCCAGTTACGGCGCCTGCTCGACCGCCCGCCGCTCGCGGTCGACGACCTCGACGCCGTCTATGCCTCGAGCGCCCACCAAGCCGGCAAGGGCAGCGGTCTGTGGACGCTCGTGCTCAACGAGCTCGACTGCCGCCCCGACCAAGTGCTGCATGTCGGGGACAACCACCACGCCGACGTGCTCGCCGCCGATGCCCTGGGCGTTCGCACCGTGTACTTCGAGCGCCGCCCCGCCGCGCTGGCGCGGGCGCTCCCGCGAGAGGCCGCGCACATCGGCGGCGGCGTGCACCCGGCGGAGGGCGATCACGGCCTGAGCGCGCTGCGGGCCAAGACGCTGCATCGGGCCGAGCGAGAGGCGCTTGCGAGCGAGCTGCGGCCCTACTGGGAGTACGGCGCGGCGGCGCTGGGCCCCGTATTCGCGGGCTTCGCCGAGTGGTCGCACGAGCGTGCGCGCGCCAGCGACGTCTCCAAGCTCTTCTGCCTCATGCGCGAGGGCGAGCTGCTGTCCGGGCTGATCAACGCGGCGGCGCCGGCGGCGCAGCGCCCGGTGGCCGCGGAGCCGATCTGGCTCTCGCGCCACGTGTGCGCGCGGGCCTGCATCCTCGAGGGAACGCGGGAGGAGCTCCACGCGCTGTTCGCGCGTCGCAACCTGCCCACCCTGCGCGAGTTCTGCGCCACCCTCGGTCTCGAGCCCGCCGACCTGCCCACGCTCTCCGGCCGAGCCGACGCGCGGCTGGACGATGCCGGCCTCGGTGACGCGGTGATCGACGAGATCGTCTATGACGCGGAGCTGCGAAGCTGCGTGGTCGCGGCCTCGGGGGAGCTGCGCCGTCGCGTGGTCCGCTACGTGCAGGAGCGCCTCCCGCCCGGCGAGCGCCGGATGATGTTGGTCGACCTCGGATGGGGCGCCACGGTCCAGGGGCTGCTCGGAAAGCTGCTGCGCGCCGACGGCGTCGACTGCGAGGTGGCCGGGCTGTACCTGCTCACCCGTGATGCCGCGGCCGACCGGACGCTCGACGGCCTCGAGGTGCACGGCTTCCTCGGCAGCGCCGGCGTGCCCCACGATGCGATCGAGACGATCATGCGCAGCCCCGAGATCCTCGAGCAGGTGTGCATGCCTGAGCACGGCTCGCAGATCGATTTGAGCACCTCGTTGGAGCCGGTGCTGGCGGAGGTCGGAGAGATCGCGCGCCAAGCCCCGCAGCGCGCCGCCGTGCAGCAGGGGATGGCCTGCTTCCAGCGCGAGTGGGTGCGTTACCGCACGGCGCAGGAGCGCGCTCTGCCGCCGCTGCACGCGACCGGACGCGAGCAGCTGCGGGCGATCCTGTTCCGCGCGGTCGCCGCCCCCACGCCCGACGAAGCGGCCATCTTCGCCGGCTGGATGCACGATGAGAACTTCGGCTCGGAGGCTGTCGAGTCGGTGGTGGCGGGGCCGGCCGCCAAGGCCGTGCGCCACGTCGACCCACGCACGCTGGTCGACATTCCCATGACCGAGCTCTACTGGCCCTATGGCCTGGCCGCGCTGCACGACCAGCCGCTGGCCGCTTCGGTGGAGGCGGCCAGCGCGGGACTCGTGCCCTGGGAGGCTTTCGCCTCCGAGCTCGAGACCGGTGACTTCGAGGTCTATCCCGACATCGGGTGGGGATTCAGCGAAGCGGGCAAGTGGGCGGTCACGCCGCGGCGCAACCGCCTGGGCCTGACCTACGTGCGAGCGGTGGTGGCCGGCGACTTCGTCAAGCGGGTGCGCCTGGACCCGGCGGATCGCCCCTGCGTGCTGCGCCTCGACTGGATCCGCCTGCGCTGCCGCGTGCACGATGCCGCCGAGCCGGTGACGATCGACTTCGAGCACCCCGCCGACTTCGCGCGCGTGACCGTCCGCGGGGCGCGGGAGATCGGCCCCAAGCTGCTGCTGGTCGAAGGCGATGACCCGCAGCTGGTGATCGACGTCGAGGCGGTTGCCGGGCGGCCCGTCTACCGCGTGGTGGTGGAGTGCGCCTACGCCGCTCTGCCCATCGCGCGCACCCAGGCGCGCGAGCGCCGCGCGCGCGTGAAGGGATGGCTGCGCCGAATGGCCAAGGACTCACCCGCGGGGGCTCCGCTTCGCCTTGCCCGCCGCGTCGTCCGTCGCTGAGTCGGCGTGTCAGGCGTGCGCAGCTCCTAACCCGTCGGCGCCTCGGCTCCACGACCGCCAAACACTCGGCGCGGGCCCCTGCGCGCGACGTCGGGGCTGGCTCCCGTGAGTGCGCCGCCGGGGCACTCCTCGGCGGGCACGCTGCGGCGCGGACCCCGAATCCCCGTCAGCGAGACGACGCCGCCGAAGGCGATGAACAGGGCGGCGATGCCGATGCCGCGATGAAAGCTGCGCTCGGAGGCGTCGTCGAACGCCGCGGTCAACATCGATCTCTCGCTCCCGGTGACGCCCCGCAGCGACGCGCCGCCCAGCGGCCGCGACTTGGCCTGCGAGATCGCCGCGCGCGCCGGGGCGTCCAGCCCATCGCGGGGAAGTCGGTCGTCGATGCGCCCGGCGAACTGCGCCGACACGATCGCGCCCAGCGCGGCGACGGCGATCAGCCCCGCGACGCGGGCGATGGCGTTGTTGGCTCCGGATGCCACGCCCGCGTGCTCC
>JBBSIW010000097.1:0-8050 GCA_038231895.1 Solirubrobacterales bacterium
CTGCAGACCCTGGAGGCAAACCAGGCGCGCGAACTCGACACGCTGGTGCAGGCCCGTCACCGCATCGCCGTCGTCTACGACCAGCTGGTCAGCCGCAAGACGCGCCTGGTGGGCAAACGCAAGCGCCTGCGGGCGAAGCTCTCGAAGGTCGCGGGCGCCGCCTCGGAAGCACTCCAGTCAGCCGGGCTGAGCACGTTCAGCGGGATTCCCGTCGCCGCCTGGATCCAGCCGATCCTCGTCTACGCCGCTGCGCACGGCTGGAACGGCCGCCTGGTCCAGTACGACGGGTTCCGCACCTACGGCGATCAGGTTTCCGTCTCCGCGACCGCGGACATCGCTGCCGCACCCGGCCGATCTCGCCATGAGGGCACGCAATGGCCCGACGGGGCGATCGACATCCCCGAGGGCGCCGGGGGCTTCAACGCCATCGTCAACAGCCCGAGCTCCCCCTACCGAGGCCAGCTCCAGTGGCGGGCACCCGAAGGCGACCCCGTGCACTTCTCCTCCCCGACGCCGGTCGCCGGCAAGGGCTATTGATCTTGGGGCGGCCGGGAGACCGGCCGCGACTCCCCCGACCCGCTCCGTAGGAGATCATCCAGGCAATCGAACGCGACGAGCCGCTCACCATCGACGTCCTCTACACCGACCAGGAGGGCGGCCAGCGCTTCGTGACCCGCTTCAGCCTGCGCAGGACGGCGACACCTGGAGGGCCGCCGCCGGGCGACACTGGGCGCTGGACCAGCCGAGCCGCTGAACGCTAGGCCGCGTAGCGCTCCCGGGCCCGCGCCCGCGCCTTGGCTGCCTCGACGTCGCGATCCTTTGGCGGCGCCGCGGTCGAGAGCTGGCTCAGCAGCTCAGCCGACACCTCGGCGACCGCGTCGACGGCGCGCTCGAAGTGCTCGACGTTGGCCTGCGACGGCTTCGTGAAGCCGCTGATCTTGCGGACGTACTGGAGTGCGGCGGCGCGGACCTCGTCATCGGTGGCCGGCGGTTCGAAGTTATAGAGCGTGCGGATGTTTCGACACATGCGGACAGCTTACAAATGCGCGGCGACCCGCTACCGCCTCGCCCGCGCCGCCAGCGTCGCCTTCACCCTCCAGCCCACGCCGAGCGGGCGGCACTCCGGCAGGCGATGCGCGGCGCCCACTGTGCCCCACCGCACGCCTCCTCACTGATCGAGCGGCTTCCACGGGCGCTCGCCGGGCGGAATCCTCACCACCACGGTCGCCCGCTTGGCCTCGTCCTTCTTGGGCTTCGGCGCGTCGGGCGCGAGCAGGTCCTCCCTCGAGGCCCATGTCTTCATCGAGCGCATCCACGCGGGCGAGCCAACCGGGAGATCGGCCTCGGGGATCGGAGCTTCGTCGGTCTTGACGTCGTCGCCGTAGGGAGCCGTGTCGGGATCGGCGTCCTTGGCCGAGACTGCGTCGCGCAGCCTCGGTATGGCTGCGTTCCACTGGTCGAGCATCTTCTTCATCGCACCCGGGGCCTTGGAGCCCTCGGGGTAGGTCGGGTGCAGGAGCGGGGCGTATTGCACCTGCAGGCGGGGACTGCCCTCGGGCCCGCGCCAGGACTCGAATGCGGCATGGCCAAAACCGCCGAAGGCGACCACGACCTCGATCTGGCTGTCGAGCAGCAGCGCGTCGAGCCACTTGGCGCGGTAGGCCGCGATGCCGGACTCGAGCTGCTGGATCTCGGTGTGGCTCGGCTGGCCGAACACGGAGTACAGGAACGCGTTGACGATGACGTAGCTGTGCGTGATGCCCAGCTTGGCCAGGAACCCCTGGACCCGTTGGCCGGCTTCGCCGACCATGCAGCGCCGGCCCATCGACTCGTGCTGGCCCGGGTCCTGGCCCACGACCAGCACCCTCGCGCTGCCGTCGAGCCGGCCGCGGTGGAAGATCGGGCCCCACTCGACGCGAAACAGCTCCGGCGGATAGACCTCGGGGCCCGGATAGTCGGCGGCCAGGGAGGCAAACGGCTCGAGCACGGGACCGGGGTCGAACGGGTGGGGCATGGTGACGCTCCTCTCGACTGATTCGCAGACGGCGGGGCGCACCATCTCATGCCGGGCGCTTGCAGCGCAGGCGTCCCGTGCGCGAGACTCGCGCGGTGGCCGGAAAGCCCCTCGTACTCCACGGGCGGATCGTGACCTTCGACCCCGAGCGTCCGCTGATCGCCGACGGCGCGCTCTACATCGGCGGCGACCAGCTGATCACAGCGGTCCAGGGGCGCACGGACCCGGCGCCGGCCGGCTTCGAAACCGCTCCCCGCGTCGAGACCGAGGGCTGCATCTACCCCGGCCTGATCGACCTGCACAACCACATCGTCTACAACTGCCTCTCGCTGTGGTCCCCTCCGGGGCGAACCGAGCCCTACACGTCGCGCTACCAGTGGCCTGGGCACCGCAGCTACAAGTCGATGATCTCCGACCCGGGCACCGCGCTCGGCGCCCTGGCGGGGAAGGCCCACCTCAAGTACGTCGAGACCAAGGCCGTGGTCGGCGGCGTCACCGCCATCCAGGGCTCGGCCAAGACCGGCCGCCCCTATGAGGGCTGGCTCGTACGCAACGTCGAGGACGAGACCTTCAAGACCAAAAAGAAGACCGTGTTCCAATCGGCTCTCCCTTTCCGCGACGAGAAGGGCTACGAGAACGCACGCAAGCACCTCGAGGCTCACGGGGCGTTCATCTATCACCTGTCCGAGGGCACCGACCCAAAGCTCGTCGACGAGTACACGAAGGTCCGCGACGAGGGGCTCCTGCTGCCCGGGTTCTGCGCCATCCACTGCACCGCGCTGGAGCGGCCCAACTACGACGAGTGGGAGACGCCGCCGCGTGGGGGTGCGGTGATCTGGTCGCCGTTCTCGAACCTGTGGCTCTACCGGGACACCACGGACGTCATGGCTGCCAAGAAGGAGGGAATGCTGGTTTGCCTCGGGGCCGACTGGTCGCCGTCGGGCTCGAAGAGCCTCCTGGGTGAGCTCAAGGTCGCCGACATGTGGAACCGCAGCGAGCTGGCGCGAGAGCTCTCAGATCAGGAGCTGTGCGCCATGGCAACGTGCAACCCGGCCGACGCGGTGAACTGGTCGGAGCGGATCGGGCGGCTGCGCAAAGGGCTGCACGGCGACGTTCTCGTGACGGCCGACCGCGGCGGGGACCCCTACCGCAACCTGATCGAGTCGATCGAGCGCGACGTCAGCTTCGTGGCCATCAACGGCTACCCGTGCTACGGGACGGCGACGCTGATGAAGGCCGCCGGCGCCGAGCGCGCTGAGCGGATCGAGGTCGGTGGACGGGAGCGCCGGATCGTCCTCGTCTACGACGGCATTCCCGACGCCGACATGGGCTGGAAGCAGGTGCTCAGGGACCTCAACCACGCCCGCATGCATCCGGAGCAACGTTGGGCGGAGGTCAAAGACCACGTCGAGCACCAGCAGGCGACCGGCGAGGGCAGCTCACAGGATCACCTGTGGCTGCGCCTCGACAAGCCGTGGGACGCTGACCGGCCTCCTGCTGAGGCCGTGGCCGCCACCGTGGCGGCCGACGTGAAGATCCCCCCGCTCGACCCGCTCACGCACGACACCGCCTACTTTCAGGCGGTAGAAGCGAGCCCGCTGCACGGCGGACGGCTCGACGGGTTGAAGGAGTACTACGCGCGCCGCTGAAGCATGGCGCGCGGCCGAGCCGCCGGTCTAGCGCTTGCGCTTGTTGCTGCCCGCGCCCGCCCGGTCGGCCAGCCAGCCGGCCGCGCTCTTTGCGCTGTCACCGAGCGCCTTGGCGACATCGCCGGCGCTTCTTCCGGTGCTGCGTGCCGCGGTCTTTGCATCCTTGCCACTGGCCTTCGCGGCGTTGCGCTTGCGTGTTGCGGCCGCCTTCTTAGCGGTGGCGCTTCGCTCTGCCTTGGTCTGTGCCATACGTCCTGCCCTCCAGGGTCGATTATCCGAGAGTCTACGGGCATCGGCGCTTACGTGGCCGCCCGTGCGGCGACGAGGATGATGGCGCCGGGGCAATGTTTCCATCGCGCTTGCGCGGGGTACGCGCATGGGTCGTGGCCTCCTCACTCATCATCGCCGGAATCGTGGCCAAGGGCCTCGGCGTGATTGCCGGCATCTTCGCTGCCGGGCTGCTCATCGGCGTGGTGCTCACCCTGACGCTCACCGCGCGCTTCCGGCGCCGCGGCTCACGTTAGCGAGCAGTCGGCAGCGGCGCAACGGCTCGCGCGTCGCTAACGCGCGCCGGTGGTGAACGTCGCGTCGGCGCCCATGGCCGGACCACTCGGATTGCTGGCCACCAGGCGGTAGTGATAGACCGTCTTCCGGGCGAGACCGCTCAGCTTCGCGGAGACCGATCCCGCGGTGGTGGCGGATCCCGCTGAAGCGCCCGTGGTCCTGCTGCCGTATGTGGTCGTCTTGCCGTAGTCGAAGTGGTAGGTGGTCTCCTGGCCGTTGGGGTTGACTGTGCCGGTCAGCGTGGCCGAGCTGGCGGTGATGGCGCTGGCCGAGCCGGTGATCACGGTCGGAGGCGGTGGAGGCGGCGGCGTGCCTGCGTTCAGGGCGGCCACATCCGAGCGGATCTGGGGCAGGGTCGCGTAGAACAAACCCCCCGGGCACTCGGTGGAGTTGACGTCGCGGTGCCCGGCGATGTTCGCGAAGGTCTTCTGCGTGCCGTTCACCGGGTTGGTGTACAAGGAAGTGCCCTGGGGGTCGAGCCCGTGAGCCGACGCCTTCCACGCAAGCACGCGCTCGAGCGCACCGCGCGCAGCCGCGGTGGCGTCCTGATTTGTCAGCGTGCCCAACAAGGCGATGCCGGTGGTACCCGCGTTGTAGCTGTATGCGTGACCTCCGGTGACACCGTTGCCGTTGAGGTCCTCTCCGGTGGGCGAGTCTCCAAGGGCGTAGGTGCGGGAGTGGCGACCTTCATACACGTTGCCCGCCTCGTCGACGAGGAAGTTGTAGCCGATGTCCCCCCACCCCTGCGTGACCGCGTGGTAGTAGTAGATCGAGCGGATCGTGGCGGCAGGGTTGGGATCGTTGTTCTGCGTGTCGGTGTGGTGGACGATCAGCTTCTGGATGGGCCAGAACTCCGGCGGCCAGATCTCCTTGCCTGTCCTGTCATACCGCAGCGACTCGTCCGCGGCCCAGCCCGAGCGTGGGATCACCGTGGGTTGCGCTGTGGCGGCGGCTCGCGCCGGCCGGCGGCGCCGCGGAGGCCCGCGGTCGCTGAGGACCAGCACCGAAAGCTTGGGCAGACGACGATCGCTTGACACCCGGACGGTCCGCGCTCCACCGGCCGGCACGACCGCGCCGTAGGTCTCACCCGTTCTGAGCTGCTCGCCGACCTCGTCCAACCCGACCGCGCGCGACCTGCCGAATCGCCTTCCATCCCGGCTGAACGCGATGCGCACCCGCGCCTGGGGGCTGCCCCGCCAGTGCACGGCCACATGCGTGACACCGGAACCAAGGGCGAACGTCTTGGACCCGTGGATCGCGCTGGAGAGCTGCCGCGCGCCTGTGACAGGCGTCGGGCGCGCCTGCGCCACCATCGGACAGAGTGAGGCAATCAAGACCGCGGCGAGGCCGCTCCCGGTGAGGGCGCAGCGCAGGCGGTGAGTCATGCGCGAGATGGGCTGGCGTACCGTCATGGGTGCAGGCGCAAAGAGCACCGAGAGACTAGCGGGTGCCGCGATTCGGACAAGGCGCGGCGCCTTGTGTGCATCCTCGCCCCGAGAACGCGGCTGCCCTGTTCGTTTTCGTCCAACACTGGTCGAGATAACCCCACCAGAGTGGGGACGAACCGGCGGCCGGCCGTTGGGATGAGCCCATCCCTCTCGTTTCTAGCCGGCGAGATCGCCGACGAGGACCGCTCGGATGGTCGCCGGGCGGTCCTCGCGTTCCCGCCAAGCCGCGTCCCGGGCAGGCTGAAGGGTCGTGTCTTTTCGGCTTGTGTCCAACCCAGGGGCACCCGGCGCGTTGACCAGTTGTGAGGGAAAACGTCCGATGCTGCTCATCGACCAGACCATAGGGGCGGTATGGAGGCCTTCGCGGTTCCGCGTGCTCATCGTTTGCCGGAGTCTGCGCGGCTGCTTGCCTTCGCTGGCGACGACCGGCTGGTTGCGCTTATCCGCGGAGGCAGTCAGGTTGCGTTTGAGGTCGTCTATGACCGCTATCACCGGCGTCTACTCTCGTTTTGCCGCCATCTGCTCGGCAATCCCGAGGACGCCGCCGACGCCGTGCAGCACACGTTCATCTCCGCCCATCGTGACCTCGTCTCGAGCCAGAAGCCGATTCAGCTGCGCGCGTGGCTGTTTACGATCGCGCGAAACCGGAGCCTCTCGGTGTTGCGGGCACGGCGCGAGCACGCCGACGTGGACGCGATCCAGCCCGCCACCGATGGTCTTGCCGCCGAGATCGAGCACCGGGAGGAGCTGCGCGAGCTGTTGGGTGATCTCGCGCACCTCCCCGAAGACCAGCGCGCGGCGCTGGTACTCGCGGAGATCGGAGCTCTCAGCCACGACGAGATCGCCCAGGTCATCGATTGTCAGCCCACGAAGGTGAAGGCGCTCGTGTTCCAGGCCCGGTCCTCTCTCTCCGCCAGCCGAGAAGCGCGCGACATCCCGTGCCGGGCGATACGCGAGCAGCTCGCAAATCTACGCGGGGGCGCGTTGCGCCACGGTTCGCTGCGCCGGCACGTACGCGAATGCGCCGGCTGCCGTGATTTCCGCGACGAGGTTCGCCGCCAGCGCCAGGCCTTCGCACTGATCCTGCCCGTCGCTCCGGTGGTGGGCCTCAAGGAGGCAGTGCTCTCCGGCGCGGGCGTCAGCACCGGTGGGGCGGCGGCGGCCGCCGCTGGCGGCGGCGCAAGTGCCGTGATTGGCGCTCTCGGAGCCCAGAGCCTGGCGGTCAAAGCGCTCGTGGCCGCTGCGGTCATCGGTGGCGGGGCCGCCGGGGGAGTTGCCATCACGAATAGTCAGACGAAAGCGAGCCGTCCGGTCCACCGTGCCCGCGCGTATGTAGCGACCCCCTCGCAGCGACCCCTGGCCGCGAGCGCAGTGCTCGCCTCGGTCGCCGCACGCGCGGGCACGTCGTTGCCGAACGCCCCCGGCGGTGGGCTCGGCCGCCCGCCGGGCAAGTCGGCACGCGGGAACAGCGCAGCCGCACGCAGCAACGCCCTCAAGCGCGGACAAGGCAACAAGCGAGGCTTGCTGGGTGTCCAGCCTAGGCGCTCTATCCAAAGCCCCGGGCGTCTGGGCAGCAACGGCAATGACCACGCCAGCGGCAACAGCCGGGGCGCAGGTGACGCATCGCCCGGTACTGCCAACGGGCACACCAGGACGCCGACCAGCAACGCTCGCCCGAGTCCCAAGACCGAGAGCTCCCAGCCAGGCAGGGGGCTCAGCCCCGCCCCAGTGCGCTGAGCCACAGGCCTCCCGCCAAGCAGGCGCCCAAATTTTCTCCAACCTGGGTGCCCCTGTGGCGTTTGAACCTCCGAACCCAACCGATGGAGAGATTCATGTACCGCATCGCACTCGTCGCATCACTCTGCTTGCTGGCGGCGCCAGTCGCCGCGAACGCAAGCGCACCGGCCGCTCCGGGCTCGCCCGCCCAGCAGTGCAGGACCGAGCGCTCCGGCATGGGCATCGCAGCCTTCAAAGCGACCTTCGGCACCAACCACAACCGGTCAAACGCCTTTGGCAAGTGCGTGTCCAAGCGCGCCAAGGCGTCCGACGCAGCTGACAGCCAGGCGGGCGCCACCGCACCCCAGAAGTGCCGCACCGAGCAGTCCGATCCAAGCTTTGCCGCCAGCCACGCCAACAAGACGTTCGAGCAGTTCTACGCGACCAACAAGAACGGCAACAACGCGTTTGGCAAGTGCGTCTCACGCAAGGCCGACGAGCAGAGCCAGACGACCCAGCAAGATCAGGTGACCGCTGACGTCAGCGCCGCCAAGCAATGCAAGGCAGAGCGGACCTCGCTCGGTCGCGACGCCTTCGCCCTCAAGTACGGGACGAATCGCAACCGGCGAAACGCGTTTGGCAAGTGCGTCTCACGCAAA
>JBBSIW010000098.1:0-7687 GCA_038231895.1 Solirubrobacterales bacterium
CGACATGCTCGCCGCACTGCGCCGCGAGCTCATCCGCCACGAATATCACGCACAAGCACCCGCCACGACCACCAACCCACAAATCACGCCCGCCCCCACACCCTCAGCGCTCACCGCGGCGTGAGATCACGAAAGTCGAGCCCCCGCGAATGTGCGCGCAAGTGCGCAAGGCACGCATGCAGGAACCGGCGCAGCGTCACAACTCACCCACGGGCGTTCGAGGCTGCTGTCGCAGGGGCGAGCATCATCAGCGTGGGTGCGGTGCATCGCATGGCGAACGAGCTCGGCGTGAGCGATCGCACGCTTCGCCGCGCGGTCGCCCTCGGACTGGTACGCGGCGTGTACATGACGCAGCGGGGCCTGTATCTCGGGCCGGATGAGATCGAGTATCTGCGGCGCCAGTGGACGACGCTCGACCGACTTCGCCGGGCACTGAGAAACGAGCCCCTGGTGGAGTTTGCCGTGCTCTACGGCGCTGCTGCCCGGCGCAGGCCGTCGCCGGTCCCCGGGAAGGGCACGTTGCGCCTGCTGCTGGCGACCAGGCCGAGGCCGCCCGACGCGCTCCTTCGGCTGCACGCCAAGCTCACGTGGGCCGTCGACCAGGCGGTTGCGCTCACAGCGCTCGACGGCGTGGCCGACCAGCCCACCCTGCTGCTCGACGCGATCCGCGACGGTCGGGTGCTCGTCGATCGCCGCGGCACGGCGTGGAGCAAGCTCAAGCGCCAGCGGTGGCGCTTGCAACGCGAAGAGCGCGACCAGATGCCCGCACGTGACCGTTGCGTCATGCCGGAGGAGGGACTCGAACCCCCGACACGCGGATTATGATTCCGCTGCTCTAACCGACTGAGCTACTCCGGCGGGACCGGGGGCAGTCTAGCGCCGCACATCTGGCCCGAGCATCGGGTCGGACCGCCCTCACCACGTCCCGCTGGCGGGGCAGCTGCCGTTGTTCGTCGTCGTGCAGGAGCGGCTCAGCGCCCCGGTTGCGTTGCGCGTGATGGTGAAGGCGTTGCCGCTCGTTGAGTGCGCGACGGCGTCATAGCTCTTGGTGGCGGAGTTCTGGACCTCGACCTGGCCCGCGCCGGTGCCAAAGCTCAGCGACATGGAAGTGCCCTGGTCGGCGGTGAGCTTGGCCTCGCTGTCGCACAGGGTGTAGTCGTCGCGGTTGGTGCGACAGGCTTCGACGGCACCGACCAGCGCCCGCGCGTTGTTCTTCGCCGAGGCGTCCTGGCCCTTGCGCGTCTGGCCCGTGAAGGCCGGCAGCTCGATGGCCGCGAGGATGCCGATGATGAGGACGACGACGAGAAGCTCGACCATGGTGAAGCCTCGCTCGCTTTCACGGGCGCTTATGACCGTGTGGGATCGGCGAAATCGCATGGGGCCCGGCCGAGCGCACCTCATGGTGGAGGTTCGACCACCGGCAGCATCGGCAGATCCGACGATCTCCTAGAGCGGACTCCAGGGCCACGATTGCCTACTGTGTCCCTCGTGCCGGGTCACGATGCGAGGACGGCGATGCTGGCAGGCCCGCAAGTCTCGTCCAACAACGCGGAGGAGGGGCCACCGTTGCTTCGCCCCGCCGCGCGCGGCTGCATGGATTTCCGAGATCAGGCTCGCCCCCTGGAGCGAATCCTCTAAGGAGCGCCGCCGCCCGCGAGGCGATCGTGAGCACTTCCGCTAGGTTGGCCCGCTTCGCCATGGGCCAGCTCGAGACCGCACTGGACACCGTAATCCGCGAGTGCCTGGGCGTCGGGGCGGGTGAGGACGTGCTCGTGGTCTCCGACGCCACCACGCGGTACCTCGGAGTGGTCCTGCGCGACCGCGCCGCCGCGGCGGGCGCCGACGCCGTGCTGGCCGAGATGGCCGAGCGGGCGACGGACGGAACCGAGCCGCCGCCCACGATCGCGGCTGCCCTCGCGTCCGCCGACGTCTTCGTCGCCCCGACGTCGCGCTCGCTGTCGCACACCAAGGCCCGCAAGTGGGCCACCGACGCCGGTGCGCGCGGCGCGACCATGCCGGGCGTGACGGCGGGGATGCTTGCGCGGATGATGACCGCGGACTTCGCCGCGCTGCGTCGGCGGTGCCTGGCCGCGGCGGCCGCGTTGGACTCGGGGGAGGAGGCGCGCCTCACGTGCCAGCGGGGCTCGGACCTCCGGCTTGACCTGCGCGGCCGCAGCGCCATCGCCGATGACGGCGACCTGCGATCCCCCGGCGCCTTTGGCAACCTGCCCTGCGGCGAGGGCTTCATCTCACCGGCGGGGGGAGATGGACGCCTCGCCGCCTCGTCGCTGGCGACCGTAGGGCTCGCCCGTGACCCCGCGCTGCTCACAGTCTCCGAGGGTCGACTGGTCGAGGCCGAGGGGCCTGAGGGGGGCGTGCTGCTCCAACGGCTGCGCCACGGCGGCGAGCACGGCGTGAACCTCGCCGAGCTGGGTGTCGGGACCAACGAGCGCGCGACGTTGACCGGCAACATCCTCGAGGACGAGAAGATCCTCGGCACGGTGCACGTCGCCTTCGGGGCGAGCGCGGGCATCGGGGGGAACGTCTCGGTGCCGATCCACCTCGACGTGGTCGTGCTCGAGCCGACGCTCACCGTCGGGGATGTGACCGTGCTCGACGCGGGCCGCTTCGCGCTGGACTAGGTATGCCTCCGTTGCTGGCGGTTCCCAACGTGTCCGAGGGCCGTGACCGCGCGGTGATCGAGGCCATCGGCGACGCGTTCTCGGCGGGCGGCGGGCGGCTGCTCGACGTGCACGTGGATCCCGACCACCACCGCTCGGTGTTCACCCTCGCCGGAGCGCCGGGCGGGCTGGCCGCGGCGGTGCTGGCCGGGGCGCGCGAGGCGATCGCCCGGGTCGACCTGCGCCATCACGAAGGCGTGCACCCCTGCGTCGGCGCGCTCGACGTGGCCCCGATCGTCCACCTCGGCGAGGCCGCGCGGGGGGCCGCGTGCGCCGAGGCCCTCGTGCTCGGCGACCTGCTTGGGCGTGAGCTGGGCCTGCCGGTCCTGCTTTACGGCGCGCTCGCGGGGGGGCGGACGCGGGCGCAGCTGCGCCGCGGCGGGCTCCAGGCGCTGGCGGTCCGGCTGCGGATAGGGGAGCTCACGCCGGACTTCGGGCCGCGGGAGCCCCCACCCGGGCTCGGGGTGGCGCTCGTCGGCGCGCGGCCGCCGCTCGTCGCCTTCAACCTCGAGCTCGCTTCGCCGGCGACCGTGACCGAGGCACAGGCGATCGCGCAGCGCGTCCGCGAGGGAGGTGCCGAGGGCCTGCCCGGTGTGAGGGCGATCGGGCTTGCGCTGGCACAGCGGGGGATCGCTCAGGTCTCATTCAACGTCGAGGACCCCGCTCGTACGCCGCTGGCCGCGATCGTCGCGGCGGTGCGCCGCCAGGCCACGGTGGCCGCCGGCGAGCTCGTCGGGCTGGCGCCGGCTGCGGCGTTCGCCGGCTTCCCCGATGACGTGGCGCTGCCCGGCTTCGATCCGGCGCGCCATCTGATCGAGCGCGCGCTCGGCGGCTAGGCTTCATGCGTGGCTCACACCAAGCGCAAGCGCCGCTCCAAGCACCGGGGCAATGCCGCGGGGACGGTCCAGTCCCGCGGGCGCACCGGGCGAAAGCCCACCCAGACTGAGCGCGGAGCCGACAAGCGCGAGCTGGCCCGCCAGCGGCGCACGGCCCGCCTGGATCAGCCGCCCACCTGGAAGAGCGCCGCTCTGCGCGCCCTGCCCGCGGCGGCGATCTTGTTTCTCACCGCGCTGCTGGTGCTGAAGGACAAGCCGCTGCCCGCCATCGGCCTGTCGGTGCTCATGGGGCTCGTCTACGTGCCCATGGGCTACTACACCGACCTGTTCTTGTACCGGCGTCGCCAGCGCAAGAAGGCCGAGGCCAAGCCCTCGTCGAAGCGCTGATGGACGTGCGCATGTTCACGGTCGGGCCGGTGGCGGAGAACTGCTTCGTCGTGCGCCGCGACGGGGCGGACCGCGCGGTCGTGGTCGACCCTGGCGAGGAGGCCGAGCGGCTGCTGGGCGCGATCGACGAGCTAGGCCTCACGGTGGAGGCCATCCTGCTCACCCACACCCACTTCGACCACGTCGGCGCCGTCGCGCCCCTGGCCCGCGCCACCGGCGCGCCGGTCTACTGCCCCGAGCTCGAGGTGCCGGTGCTGGCCGACATCATGCGCTTCGTCCCCTGGGCGGGGTTCGGGCCCTTCGAGAGCTACGACGCCGACGAGACGGTGAAGGGCGGCGAGCGCCTGGAGCTGGCGGGGCTTGCAATCGACGTCCTGTTCACCCCCGGCCACAGCCCCGGCCACCTCACGTACTCGATTCCCGACGAGCACGTGCTGCTCTCGGGCGACGTGCTGTTCGAGGGCTCCGTCGGGCGCACGGACCTGCCGGGGGGAGACGCGCCCACGCTGATGGAGTCGATCGCCATGCTGGTGGAGCGCTTCCCGCCGCAGACCACGGTGTATCCGGGGCACATGGGCGTCACGACGATCGGCCGGGAGCAGGCGAGCAACCCCTTCCTGCGCCAGATCGCCGCCCAGCGGTGAGCGACGGAAAGCTCCACGCGCCGCGCGGCACCTTCGACGTGCTGCCCGAGGCGGCCGCCGCGCGCGAGACGGTCGAGCGCGAGGCCCGCCGCATCTTCCGGGCGGCCGGGTACGGGCGGGTGGAGACGCCCACGTTCGAGGCGACGGAGCTGTTCGCCCGCGGCGTGGGGGAGTCCAGCGACGTCGTGCGCAAGGAGATGTACAGCTTCGACGACGGGGGCGGCCGCTCGATGACGCTGCGCCCGGAGGGGACGGCGCCGATCTGCCGCGCCTACATCGAGCACGGCATGCACAAGCTCCCCCAGCCGGTTCGCCTGTGGTACCTGTCCAGCTTCTACCGCCACGAGGCGCCGCAGGCCGGACGCTACCGCCAGTTCTGGCAGGCCGGGGTGGAGGCGATCGGCTCCGACGATCCCGCCGTCGACGCCGAGACGATCGTGCTGCTGGCCGAGGTGCTCGACGCGCTCGGCGTCCGCGAGCTGCGCCTGCGGCTGTCGAGCCTGGGCTCGCCCGACGTGCGGACCGCCTACCGCGCGGATCTGCAGGCCTACCTGCGCGGGCGCGAGGGGGAGCTCTCGCGGGAGGTGCGAGAGCGCATCGAGCTCAACCCGCTGCGGGCGTTTGACACCGACGACGCGGGCACGCGCGCGGCGATGGCGGGCGCTCCCCTGCTGCTCGATCGCCTGGGGGGGGAGGACGCCGAGCACTTCGCCGAGGTCCGAGCCCTGCTCGATGGCGTCGGCCTGGCCTATGACGTCGATCCGACGCTGGTCCGCGGGCTTGACTACTACACGCGCACGGTGTTCGAATTCGAGAGCCGCGCCCTCGGCGCGCAGCGCGGCGTGGGTGGCGGGGGCCGCTACGACGGGTTGGTCGAGTCGCTCGGGGGCCCGCCGGCCGCGGGCTGCGGCTGGGCCGCGGGGGTGGAGCGGATCCTGCTGGCCTCAGGCGACGCCACCGGCGCGACGGGAGGCCCGCCGGCGCCGGCGCCTCCGGTCGACCTGTTCGTGGCCTATGAGGACGCCGACCGCCGCCGCGAGGCATTTGCGATCGTCGGGGATGCGCGGCGCGCCGGCCTGGCCGCCCAGCTGGAGCTCGGCGGCCGCTCGCTGAAGGGCCAGCTCAAGCACGCCGACCGCCTCGAGGCCCTGTTCGTGGCCATCCTGCGCGCCGAGGGCGCGGTGCTGCGCGACATGGAGCGCGGCGAGCAGCGCGACGTGGCGCCCGATGCCGTGCCGGCCGAGGTGCTGCGCGCGCGGGGCATCAAGTGAAGCCACCGCGCGCCAACGCCTACCGCGACGCCTGGGCCGGTTCTCTCGACGCCGCTCGGGCCGGTGAGGTCGCACGGGTCGCGGGGTGGGTACACCGCCGCCGCGACCACGGGGGCCTGATCTTCATCGACCTGCGCGATCGCTCGGGGCTGGTGCAGCTCGTGTTCCATCCCGACAGCGCACCGGAGGCGCACGAGGCCGCCCACCGTCTGCGCCCGGAGCACGTGATCAGCGTGTCCGGCACGGTCGCGCGCCGTGCGTCGGAGAACGTCAACCCCAACCTGCCCACCGGCGAGATCGAGCTCGACGTGGCAGAGCTCGACGTGCTGGCCGATGCCCAGACGCCCCCGTTTCCGATCGACGAGGAGGGCCCGGTCGACGAGCTGCTGCGGCTGCGCCACCGCGCGCTGGACCTGCGCCGCCAGCGCCAGCGCGACACCCTCATCCTGCGCGACCGCATCGCGCGGACGATGCGACGCACCCTCTCCGAGCTCGACTTCCTGGAGATCGAGACGCCGATGCTCACCCGCTCGACGCCCGAGGGCGCGCGCGACTTCCTCGTGCCCGCGCGGTCACAGCCCGGCTCTTTCTACGCGCTTCCCCAATCGCCTCAGCTGTTCAAGCAGCTGCTGATGATGGCGGGCTTCGAGCGCTACTTCCAGATCGTGCGCTGCTTTCGCGACGAAGATCCGCGCGCCGACCGCCAGCCCGAGTTCACCCAGCTCGACGTCGAGCTGTCCTTCGTCGAGGAGGAGGACGTGATGGCCCTGGTCGAGGCGGTGATGACCGAGGTGTTCGCCGCCGCGAGCTTCGAGGTCCCGCCGCCGCCCTGGCCGCGCATGAGCTACGACGACGCCATCGCGCGCTACGGCGTCGATCGGCCCGACACGCGCTTCGGCCTGGAGATCGCGGATCTCGGCGATGCAGTGGCCACGACGGAGTTTCAGGTCTTCGCCGGCGCGCTGGGCTCGGGGGGCGTGGTGCGGGGCTTCAACGCGGGGCGCCACGAGCTTCCCCGCACCGCCCTCGACGAGCTCACCGAGCTGGCCCGGGCCTGGGGCGCGAAGGGCCTCGTGTGGGCGTTCGTGCAGGAGGACGGCGCGTGGCGCTCGCCGATCGCCAAATTCTTGGCGCCAGAGGAGATCACGGCGGTCAACGGGCGGCTGGAGGCCTCGCCGGGGGACCTGCTGCTGGTGGTCGCCGACGGCGCCGCCATGGCCGCGCGGGTGCTCGGGCAGCTGCGGCTCGAGCTCGGCGAGCGCTTCGGGCTGGTGCCCGACGATCGCCACGAAGCGCTGTGGATCGTCGACTTCCCGATGTTCGCCTACCACGAGGGCGAGGACCGCTGGGACCCCTTGCACCACCCGTTCACCGCGCCCAGCGGCGATCTCGAGAATCCGGGCGCCCTGCGCTCGCGTGCCTACGACGTCGTGCTCGACGGCTTCGAGATCGGTGGTGGGTCGATTCGCATCCACGACCCCGACGTGCAGCGCCGGGTGCTCGAGCTCATCGGCATCGGGCCGCAGGACGCCGAGGCGAGGTTCGGATTCCTGCTCGACGCGCTGCGCTACGGCGCGCCGCCCCACGGCGGGATCGCCATGGGCTTTGACCGCATCGTGGCAATGCTCGCCGGCTGGCGCACGCTGCGCGAGGTCAACATCCGCGAGGCGATCACGTTTCCCAAGACCGCCACCGGCGCCGATCCGCTCACGGGAGCACCGGCGCCCGTCGATCCTCGGCAGCTGCGCGATCTGGGCCTGCGGGCACTCGGCGAGGAGAAGACGGGCTAAGACCCGAGCGCCTGTCTGCCGACACAGGAAGGGATGGACCAGGTGTCCCGTCCCCTCCAGGTGGTGCTGGCCGCTGCC
>JBBSIW010000099.1:0-7673 GCA_038231895.1 Solirubrobacterales bacterium
ACGATCCCCAGCAGCCCCAGCCCGAAGCCCACTCCCGCCGCCAGCACCACCAGCGACGGCGTGAAGGGAGGGCCCAGGCCCGTGAGCGCGCCCAGGTTCGCCCCCACGGCGCCGCCGAGCACGACCCCCGCCGCGGTGGTCATCCGGCGAGATCCGCGGGCGGCCACGGCGATTGCCACGATCGCCGCCAGCAGCGCCGGCAGCATGTAGCGCAGCCCCGAGAAGGCGAGCTCGCCGGGCCGCGTCAGGCCGTGGGTCCGCGCCAGCCCGGTGACCGGGGCCACCAGCCAGGCGGCGAGTGCCAGCATGGCCGCGCCCGCGGCCACCAAGACGACGCTGCGCTGCCCGCCCGACAGGCGCCCCCCGGCGAGGCGCGTCGCCGCCAGCGGCGCCAGCAGGGTGGCGAGGATGAGCACCAGGCCACCGGCCAGGCGGGCGGCGTAGACGTCACCGCGCCCGTGCAGCGTGGCCGCGGGGCGCCCGATGAACGGCTGGTCGACCAGTGCGAAGAAGTGCGGCCGCGGCTCGCCCCACGGCAGCGCGACGTGGGGCCATAGGGGTGAGCCGTAGAGGACGACGTCGCGGATGAACCAGATCCCGCCCACGGCGACCGCGCCCACCAGTGCCAGCCCGAGCGGAAGGGCGAGGGGCGCCAAGCGCCTGCGGACGCTCCACGCGGCGATGGCGAGGCTCACAGCAAGCGGCACGAGCGTGGTCGTCTTGGTGCCCAGCGCAAGTCCGCCCGCCAGCAGCGCGGGCGCGAGCAGCGCCGGGTGGCGCCGCGCGCCCGCGCACAGTGCGGCCGCGCAGGCCAGCCAGGCCAGCGCCGGGACGTCGTTTGAGGGCTCGTTGAGCTCGCGCACGGCCAGCGGCAGCGTGACCAGCGCCGCGACCGCGAGCAGCGCCACCACGGGGGGCACCTCGAGGCTGCGCAGCCCCTGCCACAGGGCCAGCCCGGCGAGCGCGAGCATGACCGGCATCCACACTGCAAGGGGCACGAAGGAGCGGGCGATCCCCGCCGACCAGGCGAGCAGCACCTCGTTGGTGAGCGGATAGGAGGAGTAGGAGACCCCGTAGTCGAGGCGCTCGAAGCCGCCGATGTGCCCGTCGTGCAGCCAGCGGGCTACGTTGAGGTAGTGGTAGAGGTTGGAGTCCAGGCCGATCGAGGGATGGCGCAGCAGCCACACGGTCACCGCCAGCGCGACGCCCGCCACGACGGCCGGCGCGACCCGGGCCCGGGGGCTCAGGCGGCGCCACGACGCGGCCAGCTCGCGGCCCGGCCCAACCTCCGGCGCGGGGAGGACCAGCACCGCCGTCACCCAGGTCAGGCCCGCGACGATCCCCAGGGGCAGCGCTTTGGAGCCCACCCCGAACGCCCCCAGCGCGAGCGCCTCGAATGCCGCGAGCGCGGCGGCGAAGACGACCGCCGCGAGCGTGCGCTCGACGCCCGTGGGGGCGGCCATCGACGCGAGCCGAAAGCCGGCGCCAAGGAGCGCCGCCACCGCGAGCCCGAGGAGCACGTGGTGGGCCACAGCGCTCACGGCCGCAAGCGTAGCGGCGGGCGAGGAGCACGCGCCCGCGCACGCGCCGCGGTAGACTCGCCTCGCCTTTGGGCCACAAGCCCCGTTCTGCCGCGGGCGCGCATCGCCGCCGGGCCCTCCACGTGAAATGGTGAAAGAGGAACCAGACCTTGAGTGACTTCCTGCACGATCACGGCGTTGTCGTGGCCCTCGTCTGCGCCGGCGTCGCCGTTCTCTACGGCGCGCTGACCGCGCGCTCGCTGCTCGCCCTCTCGCCCGGCAACGAGCAGATGCAGCGCATCTCGGGCGCCGTCCAGGAGGGCGCGCGCGCCTACCTCAATCGCCAGTACCTCACGATCGCGGTCGTGGGGGTGGTGCTGGGCATCGGGCTGATCTTCGTTCAGGACCTCTACGTGGCGGCCGGCTTTTTGATCGGCGGGATCCTGTCCGCGGCGGCCGGCTACATCGGCATGAACGTGTCCGTACGCGCCAATGCGAGGGTGGCCGAGTCCGCGCGCGGCGGCATCGCGCCCGCGCTGTCCGCCGCGTTCCGGGGCGGGGCGGTGACGGGCCTCCTGGTCGTGGGCCTGGCCCTGCTCGGCGTGGCCGCCTACTTCGGCATCCTCACGGCCTTCGTGGGCCGCACCGACAAGCAGGCGGTGGACGCGCTGCTCGGGCTGGGCTTCGGCGGCTCGCTGATCTCGGTGTTCGCCCGCCTGGGCGGCGGCATCTTCACCAAGGGGGCCGACGTCGGGGCCGACCTCGTGGGCAAGATCGAGGCGGGCATCCCCGAGGACGACCCGCGCAACCCGGCGACGATCGCCGACAACGTGGGCGACAACGTCGGCGACTGCGCCGGCATGGCGGCGGACCTGTTCGAGACCTACGCGGTCACGGCGGTCGCGGTGATGCTGCTGGGCGTCATCACCTTCCAGGAGCAGACTCAGGTCGCGCTCTACCCCCTCGTGCTCGGCGGCGTGTCGATCATCGCCTCGGTAATCGGCACCTTCGCCGTGCGCTCGCGCAGCGGCAACGTCGAGCGCGCCCTCTACCAGGGCCTGATCGTCTCGGGCCTGCTGGCCGCCGCGGCGTTCTACCCGGTGACGAAGTGGCTGATGGACGGGCTGAACTTCAAGAACGCCGGCGGCACGCTCCACGCCCCCGGCGTCGGCGACCTCTACCTGTGCTCGCTGATCGGCATCGCCGTCACCGCCTGCCTGTTTCGCATCACCGACTACTACACCTCGACGCGCTTCTCCCCGGTGAAGAAGACCGCCCGTGCGTCCGAGACCGGCCACGCGACCAACATCATCCAGGGCCTCGCCCAGGGCTTTCAGTCCACCGCGCTGCCCGCGCTGGTGATCGTGGGCGGCATCCTCGCCGCCGACGGGCTGGCCGGCACCTACGGGATCGCCGTCGCCGTAATGGCCCAGCTCTCGCTCACCGGGCTGATCGTCGCGCTCGACGCCTTCGGCCCGATCACCGACAACGCCGGCGGCATCGCCGAGATGGCCGAGCTGCCCGACGAGGTGCGCGACGTCACCGATCGGCTCGACGCCGTGGGCAACACCACCAAGGCGGTGACCAAGGGATACGCGATCGGCTCGGCCGCGCTGGCCGCGCTGGTGCTGTTCAGCGCCTTCCAGGACGAGCTCAACACAAAGCTCACCAAGGGTGGCGAGAAAGCCGTGTCCTTCGTGCTCAACGACCCGGCGGTGCTGGTGGGCCTGCTGGTCGGCGGGCTGATGGTCTACCTGTTCGTCGCCCTCTCCATGGAGGCGGTCGGCCGCGCCGGCGCCGCCGTGGTGGAGGAGGTGCGCCGCCAGTTCCGCGAGAAGCCGGGAATCATGGAGGGGACCGAGCTGCCCGAGTACGCGACGTGCGTGGACATCGTTACCCGCTCGGCCCAGCGCGAGATGATCATCCCGTCGCTGATCCCCATCGGTGTGACCCTGGTCGTCGGTCTGCTCTCGGTCAAGGCGCTGGGCGGCCTGCTCATCGGCGTGATCGTGGTGGGCCTGTTCGTCGCGGTCTCGATGACCTCCGGCGGCGGCGCGTGGGACAATGCCAAGAAGCTGATCGAGGACGGCGCCTTCGGCGGCAAGGGCTCAGAGGCCCACGCCGCGGCGATCACCGGCGACACGGTCGGAGATCCCTACAAGGACACGGCCGGCCCGGCGATCAACCCCATGATCAAGGTGGCCAACATCGTGGCGATCCTGATCATCCCGCTGATCGCGTAGGGGTCCTCCAGGGGGGGCGAGTTTTGGGAGGTGCGCGGCTTTCCGGTCATATGGACCGGAAAAACGCGCACAGGCGGAGAGAGGGCGAGATCGCGCGCCTTGCCGCCGCCCAGGAAGGAGTCGTGGGGCTCGGGCAGCTGCTCGGCCTGGGGCTCTCGCGGGCTGCGATCGAGAGCCGGCTGCGTCGGGGCCGCCTGTTTGCCGTCCACCGCGGCGTCTATGCAGTCGGCTACCCGCGGCTGACCGCGGCGGGGGCGCGGCGGGCGGCGGTGCTCACCTGCGGGGGCGCCGCGGTCCTGAGCCACCGCAGCGCCGCTGACCTGTGGGGGATTCGAGCCTCCAACCCGCGAGTCGTCGACGTCACGATCGCCTCGCGCGCGGGCCGAACGCGCCGCCCGGGGATCAGGATTCACACCGGCCCGCTGGGGCGCACAGAGGTCACCGCCCGCCATGGTCTGCTGGTCACCACGCCCGCGCGGACGCTGCTGGACCTCGCCGCTGTGCTCACGCCGCGCGCGCTGGAGCGGGCGATCGACGAGGCCGAGCGGCTAGGTCTGTTCCGAGCCGGGGCGATCCAGGCCGTGCTGGCGGCGAACCGGCACCGCCCGGGTCGCGCCGCCCTCGCAGCCGTGCTCGCCACCCACCGTCCCGGGACGACAAGGACGCGCAGCGGGCTGGAGGAGCGCTTCCTGGCGCTCTGCCGGGCCCAACCGTTACCTCAGCCGGAGGTCGATGTCCCCATCGGCCCCTACATCGTCGACTTCCTCTGGCGCGCTCAGCGGCTGATCGTCGAGACCGACGGGCGAGCCACCCATGGCACGGCGGCAGCCTTCGAGCGCGACCGCGCCCGCGACGCGCAGCTCATGGCCGCCGGTTATCGCGTGGTGCGCTACACGGGCCGGCGGCTCGCCCGCCAGCCCGCGGAAGTGGTCTCGGAGCTGCGGACCCTGCTGGGGATCGCGCACCCCGACGCCAGCCCCGAGGTATCCACGTAGAGGACGCGGTCCCGCGGACCGCTAGGCTTCGACGCACTCACACATCCCGGGGGGTCCCTGTCGCAGGGGCTGAGAGGGCGCTTCCTAGCGCCGACCCGCCGAACCTGATCTGGTTCACACCAGCGAAGGGAGGAAGCACATGCAGCGCAGCACGTTCTCGTCCGACAGCGATTGCCGGACCCAGATGCACATCGCCCGCCAGGGTGACGTCTCGCCTGAAATGGCGCGCGTCGCTGAGCGCGAGGAGCTGCCAGCCGAGGTGATTCGTGACGAGGTGGCCCGGGGACGGATGATCATTCCGGCCAACCTGCACCACCGGGCTCTGGATCCGATGGCGATCGGCCTGAAAGCGGGGGTGAAGATCAACGCCAACATTGGCAACTCCCCGACCACCTCCTCGCTTTACGAGGAGGTGGACAAGCTGCGCCTGGCCGAGCACTGGGGTGCGGACACGGTGATGGACCTCTCGACGGGTAAGCGGATCGACGAGACGCGCGAGGCGATCCTCGAAGCGGCGAGCGTCCCGATCGGGACCGTGCCGATCTATCAGGCGATCGAGCGCGTCCACAGCCCGGAGGACCTGACCGCCGAGCTGCTGCTCGAGGTCATCGAGCATCAGGCGCGCCAGGGCGTGGACTACATGACCATCCACGCCGGGGTTCGCCTGGAGCACCTTCCGCTCTGCCAGCACCGGGTGACCGGGATCGTCTCGCGCGGTGGCGGGCTGCTCGCGCGCTGGATGGTCCACCACAAGCGCGAGAACCCGCTGTATGAGCGCTTCGAGGAGATCCTGGAGATCTGCCGCGAGCACGACGTGTCGATCTCGCTCGGCGACGGGCTGCGGCCTGGTTCGATCGCCGACGCCTCCGACGCTGCGCAGTTCGCAGAGCTCGGCACGCTGGGCGAGCTGACCGAGCGGGCGTGGGCGCGCGACGTGCAAGTGATGATCGAGGGGCCGGGGCACGTTCCGATGGACCAGCTCGAGGCAAACGTGCGTCGCCAGCAGGAGGTCTGCCACGAGGCGCCGTTCTACACGCTTGGCCCGCTGGTGACCGATATCGCGCCAGGCTATGACCACATCACCTCGGCCATCGGGGCCGCGATCGTCGGCTGGCATGGCACCTCGATGCTCTGCTACGTGACGCCCAAGGAGCATCTGGGGCTGCCGAACGCCGAGGACGTCAAGCAGGGCTTGATCGCCTACCGGATCGCCGCGCACGCCGCTGACCTCGCGCGGGGTTCAAAGCGTGCGGCAGCGCGGGACCGCGAGCTCTCCGAGGCGCGCTTCTCGTTTGACTGGCGAAGGCAGTTCGAGCTCTCACTCGACCCCGAGACCGCGCGGGGCATGCACGACGAGACGCTGGCCGACGACTACTTCAAGACCGCCGAGTTCTGCTCGATGTGCGGGCCCAAGTTCTGCCCCATGCACAACTTCAAGGACGTCGATTGGGACGAGCTGCGCGCGGTCGTCGCCCAGCGCAAGCACGAACGGATGCTCGCAGCTCGCTGAGTCCGGCCGGCCGCAGAGCCCGGCCGGGCATGGGGGAGCAGGGCGCCCCTTTTCGCCAGATCTGCGATCCGACAGTCGGTCGGAGGGTCTGTCCGATTGCAAACTTCGAAGAATGACCGCCGCCCCCGCCCCCGCGCCCGCCCCGCGGCGCCCGGCGCGGAGGCGCATCGTCGCGCCCCACGGCAACCTAGACTTCTCGCGCAATGGCCGAGCGTCGCCTGCAGGGGCTTCAGCGGGTGCTGGGAGTCAACGCCTTGTTCTCGACGGCCTACGGCAACGTCGGCTCGTCGATCTACTACGCGCTGGGCCTGGTGGCGTCGTTCGCGCTCGGCCTCACGCCGGTCGTCTTCGTCATCACCGGGGTGATCTTCTTCCTCACCGCCGCCACGTACTCCGAGGCAACGTCGATGTACCCCGAGGCGGGCGGCTCCTCGAGCTTCGCGCGCCACGCCTTCAACGAGTTCTGGTCGTTCTTCGCGGCGTGGGGTCAGATGCTCAACTACGTGATCACGATCGCCATCTCGGCGTTCTTCGTGCCCCACTACATCGGCGGGCTGTTCTGGGACTACCTGAAGACCTCGCCGGGGGACATCTTCTTCGGGATCGCCGTGATCATCCTGCTGTCGGTGATCAACGTGGTGGGCGTGCGCGAGGCGGCGGGGCTGAACATCGTCCTGGCCGTCACCGACCTCACCACGCAGCTGCTGCTGGTGCTCGTGGGCGTCGTGCTCGTGCTCTCGCCCGACACGCTGATCAACAATGTCGACTTCGGCGTCGCCCCCACGGTCCGGGACTTCCTCGTGGCGATCCCGGTGGGCATGATCGCCTACACCGGCATCGAGACGATCTCCAACATGGCCGAGGAGGCGCGCGATCAGGAGACGACCATCCCGCGCGCCATCAACCGCGTGGTGATCGCCGTGTTCGCCATCTACGCGGCGCTGCCCGCGGTTGCCCTCTCGGCGCTGCCGGTGACCGAGCAGAGCCCGGGCCACTTCGTCACCAAGCTGGGCCTGCCCGAGGAGCAGGGAGGGTTCGCGGGCGACCCGATCCTGGGGGTGGTGAAGGCGCTCGGGCTCGGCCCCCTGCAGTCGGCGGCCGAGCTCTACGTGGGCATCCTGGCGGCCACGATCCTCTTGATCGCCACCAACGCCGGCATCATCGGGGTCTCGCGGCTCGTCTACTCGATGGGCCTGCACCGCCAGCTGCCCGACAACCTGCGCACGCTTCATCCCCGGTTTCGCACGCCTTGGATCGGGATCCTCATCTTCGGCGCCATCGCCTGCCTCACCCTGATCCCCGGGCAGGCCACGTTCCTGGGCAACCTGTACGCGTTCGGCGCGATGCTCTCCTTCACCATCGCCCACGCCGCGGTCATCCGCCTGCGCACCAAGGAGCCCGATCG
>JBBSIW010000100.1:0-7581 GCA_038231895.1 Solirubrobacterales bacterium
CGCACCTACTGCTACCGCGTGCTGGCCCGGCGTGAGCGTGGCGCCTTCGAGCGCGACCGTGCGTGGTGGCGGGCCCACCGCATCGACCGCGACGCGCTGCACGCCTGCGCCGCGGCGTTGGCCGGGCGCCACGACTTCACGGCGTTCACGCCGCGCCAGACCCATCACCAGCGCTTCGAGCGCGAGATCGTGCAGGCGCAGTGGCGTGAGTCCGGCGACCTGCTGGAGTTCTGGATCGAGGCCGATGCGTTCCTGCGTCACATGAACCGGGTGCTCGTGGGGACGATGCTCGAGGTAGCTCGCGGCCGCCGCACGGTGGCGGACTTCACGGCGCTGCTGGAGGGCGCGAGTCGCAGCCGGGCCGGGGACACCGCGCCGGCCCAGGGTCTGTACCTCGCCTCGGTGTCATACCCTCAGGCGATATGAAGGTCCTGCTCACCAACGACGACGGCATCGAGGCGGAGGGCCTGCAGGCGCTGCGCCGCGCGCTGCTGGAGGTCCCCGACGTAGAGCTTGCCGTGATCGCCCCGGACGGGAACCGCTCGGCGACGGCGCGCTCGATCACGACCCGACGGCCCATCTGGGTGCAGGAAGTCGACTTCGGCGACGGCACGGTCGGGTATGCGACGGATGGGACGCCGGTCGACTGCGTCCGCTTCGCCGCACTGGGCCTGGTCAACGACTTTCAGGCCGACCTCGTGGTCTCGGGCATTAACCACGGCTCCAACATGGGCGATGACATCACCTACTCGGGCACCGTGGCGGCGGCGTTCGAGGCGCTCGTCCTTGGCCTGCCCGGCATCGCAGTCTCCCAGCAGTCCCACGCCCGCGAGCTGGACTTCCGCATCGGCAGCCGCTTTGACTTCGAGGTCGGCGCCGCGTTCACGGCGCGCATCGTGGAGGAGCTCGAGTCCGTGCCGCTGCCGGCGGGCACGCTGCTGTCGATCAACGTACCGGCGGGGGACCCGACCGGCGTGGAGGTGAGCCGTCTGGGCAAGCGGATCTACCGCGACGCCCTCGAGCTCCAGGAGGAGGACGACAACGGTCGGCGCCACTACCGCATCTACGGCGAGTCGCCGGGCTTTCAGGACGAGGAGGGCACCGACCTTGCCGCGGTCGCCGCCGGGCGAATCGCCGTGACTCCGATCCACTTCGACCTCACCGACCGGGAGGGCATGGACGCGCTGACCCGCTACGACCTGGCCCGGCTCCTGGAGCCGGCCGCGCGCGAAGTCGAGTGACGGCTCCGCCTGACGCGCAGAAGCGGGCGACGGAGCTGCGAGCGCTGCTCGCCCATCACAACCACCGCTACTACGTCCTCGATGACCCGGAGATCGGCGACGACGCCTACGACGCGCTGTTGGACGAGCTGCGGACGCTGGAGGCTGCCCATGCCGAGCTGGTCACCCCCGACTCGCCCACGCAGCGGGTGGGCGCCGAGCCGGTCTCGCGGCTGGAGAAGGTGCGCCATCTCCAGCCCATGCACTCGCTGGCCAACGCCCGCAGCGAGGAGGAGCTGCGCGCCTGGATCACGCGCATGCGCGGGCATCTGGCGCGCGAAGGCATCTCCGACCCCCAGTTCGGGTTCGTGGCCGAGCCGAAGATCGATGGGCTCGCCATCTCGCTCGTATACCGCGATGGCGTGCTCGAACGGGGCGCCACGCGGGGCAACGGCGAGGTGGGCGAGGACGTCACGCACAACCTGCGCACGATCGGCGCCATACCGCTGCAGGTAGACGACGCTTCGCCGCTGATCGAGGTCCGCGGCGAGCTTTACATGTCCCTGCCCGACTTCGCAGCCCTCAACGAGCGCCGTGCGCAGGCAGGGCTGTCGACGTTCATGAACCCGCGCAACTCCGCGGCCGGGACGATCCGCCAGCTCGACCCCAAGCTCGCCGCGCAGCGCCCGCTGTCGATGTGGTGCTACGGGGTCGGTGCCGTCGAGGGCGTCTCGTTCGCCACGCACTGGGAGGCGCTGCAGTGGCTGCGGGGACACGGCTTCCGCGTCAACGGCGACGTGCAGCTGCTGGCCACCGAGGAGGAGGTCGTGGCTCAGTGCCTGGAATGGCAGGAGCGGCGCGGGGCGCTGGACTTCGAGATCGACGGCGTCGTGATCAAGGTCAACGACCACGAGCTCCAGCGGCGCCTGGGGGTGGTGGGGCGCGATCCCCGGTGGGCCATTGCGTGGAAGTTCCCCCCGACCACCGCGGTGACCACGTTGCGCGACGTTGCCTGGAACGTGGGCAAGTTCGGCGATCTGCACCCGTTTGCGGTGCTCGAACCCGTGCACGTGGGCGGTGTGACCGTGAAGCTGGCCACGCTGCACAACGAAGAGGATCTCGAGCGCAAGGACGTGCGCCCCGGAGACGAGGTGATCGTGCTGCGCGCGGGCGACGTGATCCCGCAGGTGCTCTCGCCCGCTCCCCACGCGGTCGAGGTCCCCGACCGGGCGCCGGTGCCGCGGCCGCCTGCACGCTGCCCGATCTGCGAGGCGCAGACCGTCAAGGACGACGGCGTCTTCACGAGGTGCCCCAACCGCGAGTGCCCCGGGCGCCAGTGGCAGCTGCTCAAGCACTTCGTCTCGCGCGGGGCCATGGACATCGACGGCCTCGGCGAGAAGCAGGTCTCGCTGTTTCAGGAACGCGGGCTGGTGCGCACCGCCGCGGACTTCTACCGGCTCACCGAGGAGCACATCCTCGAGCTCGAAGGCTACGGCGAGGTCTCGGCGGCCAACCTCCTCGCCTCGATCCAGGCATCCAAGGAGCGCCCGTTCGGACGCGTGCTGTTCGCGATCGGCCTCGAGGAGGTCGGGGCTGTGACCGGCCGCAGCCTCGCCGCCCAGTTTCGCTCCATCGACGCGCTGATCGACGCACCCCCCGAGGAGATCGCGGGAACCCCGGGCATCGGCGAGAAGAACGCCGTGGCGATTCACGCGCAGCTGAGGGAGCCCCAGCTGCGATCGCTGGTGGCTGACCTGCGAGGCCAGGGACTCAGGTTTGAGGAGGAGGGCCCCCCACCCGGAGAAGGGCCACTGCTGGGCAAGGCCTTCGTGCTCACCGGGACCCTGCCCACCCTGACCCGGGAGGACGCGACGGCGCGCATCCTCGGCGCGGGGGGCCGCGTCACGTCGTCGGTCTCGAAGAAGACCGACTATGTGGTGGCCGGCGACACACCCGGATCCAAGCTCGAGAAGGCCGAGCGCCTGGGCGTCGAGGTCATCGACGAGCCGGCGCTGATCGAGCTGCTTCAGCCCCGGTCGTAGCGGGCGAGGGCGATGGCCATGCGGTCCTGTCGGCTGCGGGCCGCACTCACGTTTACGCCGTTCATGAGGATGGAGAAGGCGATGGTGTGCCCTCGCCGCGAGGTGCAGTAGCCCGACAGGGAGGAGACCGACGGCAGGGTGCCGGTCTTCGCTCGACAGCGACCCGCCGCGGCGGTGCCGTTCATGCGACCGGCGAGCGTGCCGTTGCGTCCTGCCACGGCGAGCGAGTGGTCGAATGCCGCCCCGGCCGGGGTGGAACGCAGCGCGGTCAGGAACCGCCCCACTTGCCGTGGGCTGGTGCGATCGGCGTAGGAGAGCCCCGAGCCGTCGACGATCCGCCGGGGGCGCACGCCGTAGCGAGTGAGAGTGCCAAGCACCACGCCCGCCCCGGCGGCGGTGCTGCCGCCGCCGCCGAATCGAGCCCCGAGGTCCTTGATGAGCGTCTCGGCGAAGAAGTTGTCCGACGGGCGGTTCGTGAGCCGGGCCAGCACCGAGATCGGTGGGGAGTCCACGTGCGCCAGCTCCCTGGCGCCGGCCGGCGCGGACCCCTCGCGCGCCCGTCCGAGAACCCGGATGCCCGAGCGCTTGAGCGTGGAGGTCAGCCGGTCTGCCGCCCAGGTCGGAGGGCTGGCCTGAAAGGCGCCCCCGTTGTCGGTGAGGCCGCGATTGAAGGCCAGGCCGCTGAGCTGGCCCTCCACGAAGAACGACTTCGCATATCCGTCCGCTGGCGTCCCGCGCAGGCGGTCGAAGAACGACTCATCCCCGATCACCGAGCCCTGGACGCTCTTTATGCCTGCACCCGCAAGCTGGCGGGCGAGGTCCTCCACGGTGCCTCCGGTCCCGTAGGCATCGGCTACGTAGGCGGCGCTGCCGAAGGTCGGATCGCCCTGACCCCTGAGGTAGAGGTCGCCGGGAAGGGTTCCATCGGGCGCGGGGGGCGCCGCCGCCAGCGCCGCGGTGCGCAGTCGCCCCGCCGGCCCGAGACGTAGAAGCGCGCTGCCGGTCGTATAGATCTTCTCGTTGGACGCTGGCGTCAGCATCCGGTCCGCGCCTCGAGCGAAGAGGATGCGATTGCTGGTGACATCGTAGGCGAAGGCGCCGGCTCGGGGCCCGGCGGGGCGCAGTTGACCATCCAGGGCGCTGCCCAAGCTCGTGGCGGCGCCGTGAGTGGCGGGTCGCCCCAGGCCCGACGCCGGGAACGTAGCGGCCATCACAAGCACAGCGAGGCAGGAGATGAGACCCAGGCGCATGTGCAGGCGTTAACGCGCGGAGGGCCGCGAGGTTGCGAGCGGAGGCCCACCAGCCTGACGCCGCTGCGGCGAGAGGCTTCGTACAATGATCGACACCATGGGCAAGGTCGTCGAGCTCCAGGCCCAGGGCAACGCCCATGGCAAGGCTGCCCCCAAGCGCACCGGCCGCCGCCGCCGCCGCCGCAGCTCGAAGACCGCGCTGGTGCTCGGGGGCGGCGGATTCACGGGCGGGGTCTATGAGATCGGCGCGTTGCGGGCGCTCGATCTGCTCTCGGTGAACCGCACGGTCAACCAGTTCGACGTGTACGTGGGGACGAGCGCCGGCTCCCTGGTGGCAGCCCTGGCGGCCAATGGGGTCACACCCGAGGAGATGATGCGCGGGGTCGGCGGCCAGAGCACGTCGGCGTTCAGGGACCTCAACCTCGGCCACCTCCTGCGCCCGAACATGTTGGAGTTCGCCTCGAGCGCGCTGCGCCTGCCGATGCGCAGCCTCGCGTTGGCGCGCTCGTTGGTGGGCCACGCCGGCCAGATATCGGCCATGGACGTGGTGCTGGGCCTCGCCGAGGCGCTTCCCTCGGGCATGTATTCCGGGTCCGGGATCGAGCGCTACGTCCGCACGGTGCTCTCCGAAGCCGACCGGACCGATGACTTCCGGCTGCTCGAGGCCGAGCTCTACATCGCAGCCACCGACCTGGACACCTGCGAGCGCATCGTCTTCGGCGCCCGTGACTGGGACGACGTCCCCATCTCGGCCAGTGTCCGGGCCTCTACGGCGCTCCCCATGGTCTACAAGCCGGTGCAGATCAAGGGTCGGGAGCTCGTAGATGGCGGCATCGTCTCGACCACCAACATCGACATCGCGGTCGAGGCGGGCGCGAAGTTCATCGTCGTCCTCAATCCCCTGGTGCCCTTCGTCAATGACTTCGAGAAGCGGGTCTCCACGCTCTTCGGGTCGCGCGAGCGCCGGGTGTCGGACATGGGCTTCCCCCAGATCGGCTATCAGGCGTTCAAGCTCCTCGCCTACCAGCGCCTCCATGAGGTCGCACGCGAGTGGGAGCAGCGCTACCCGGGCGTCGACATCATCCTGATCGAGCCCGAGCCCGACGACGAGCTGATGTTCCAGACCAGCATGATGAACTTCACCTCTCGGGTCGACATCGCCCGCCACGGGTTTCAGTCGGTCACGCTCAAGCTGGCCCAGGACTACGATCACTTCCGAGAGATCGCCGAGCGCCACGGGATCGAGATCTCGGCCACGCGGGTGCGAAAGGTGGTCAAGCACTTCTCCGCCGAACGTGAGCGCACGCGCGCGTGGCGCAAGATCCTCGAGCAGACCACGGGGGCGCTGCTGCGCCAGTCGGCCGACGAGCCCTAGGACCGCACGCTCAGACGTAGAGGGAGTCGAAGACCTCGGCGTACTTGTCGTAGACGACATTGCGCTTGACCTTGAGCGTGGGGGTCAGCTCGCCGGTCTCCTGCGAGAGGTCGTGATCGAGGATGGCGAACTTCTTCACCTGCTCGGCCTGGGCGTACTTCTGGTTGGCGGCGTCGACCACGCCCCGCACGAGCTCGTGAACCTTGGGCTCCCGCGCGAGGGAGGCGACGTCGTCGGGCAGACCCTGCTCCGTGGCCCACGGACCGATCTCCTCCTCGTCGAGCGTCACGAGGACGACTGCATACGGTCGGCGGTCGCCGTGCATGACCGCCTGGGAGATCCAGCGGGACTGCTTGAGGTCGTTCTCCATGTTGGCGGGGGTGAGGTTCTTGCCGCCCGCGGTGATGATGATGTCCTTCTTGCGCCCCGTGATCGAGAGATAGCCGTCAGCGTCGATCGCGCCCAGGTCCCCCGTGTGCAGCCAGCCGTCGACGATGGCTCCGAAGCTGACGTCCCCGTCGTCGTGATAGCCGCGGAAGACGTTTGCCCCCCGCACGAGCACCTCTCCGTCGTCGGCGATCCTGCACTCGCACCCGGGTAAAGGGAGGCCGACCGCGCCGAACTTGTGGTTCTCGATCGTCGAATAGGTAGCGACGGTCGCGGTCTCGGTCATGCCGTAGCCCTCCAGCACAGGTATGCCGCACGCGTAGAAGAACTCGAGCACGGCGGGCGCGATCGGCGCCGCACCTGTGACGGCCTGGCGCACCTCGCCTCCGAACACGGCCCGCACATTGGCGAACACCTCGCTGTCCGCGCGGTCGAAGGCCTCGCGGAGCTCGCCCGGGACGGACTCATCGTGCCTGTCGAGGTCGCGCACCTGGACCCCGAGCTCGACCATGCCTGCGAACTCCTCCTCGGAGAGCCGCTGCTTGATGCTCGTGGAGGCGAGCGTGTAGATCTTCTCGAAGATCCGGGGCACCGAGGGAAAGTAGGTGGGCCGGATCTCGCTCAGCTCGGGGACGATCTGCTTGGGGTCGCCCCCGAAGTAGGCGATCGTGGCGCCGACGTCCATCGTGACCAGCTGTATGAGCAGGGCGAAAGCGTGTGCCAGCGGCAGGTAGAGGTACACCGATTCCCGGTCCGACACGATGTCGATCGCCAGGCACATGTCGATCACGCTGCGGTAGTTGCCGTGCGAGAGCACGCAGCCCTTCGGTGGCCCGGTCGTACCCGAGGTGTAGATGAAGGTGAAGGCATCCTCGGACGAGACACCCGCGGTGCGGGCGTGCAGCAGACCGGGGTCGAGGCCTCGACCGCGCTCGCGCACGCTGGCCAACGAGATCGCCTCGGTGACCACGCCGGTGTCGTCCACGACGATCACCGTCTCGAGGCCGGGAAGCTGAGCCCGCACCTCGATGACCTTGGCCACCTGCTCGGCGTCCTCGCACACGACCACGCGCGACTGGGAGTTGCCGATCACCCACTCGCACTCCTCGGGCGAGTTGGTTGGGTACACGGGGACGACGATGGCGCCGGCGCTGGCGATGGCGAAGTCGGCATAGGTCCACTCCGGCCGCGTGGTGCAGAGGATGGCCACGCGCTCCCCCGCTTGGACGCCGAGATCGATGAGCCCTCGCGCGATCTCCGAGACGATCTCGCCCATTTCGGCGTACGTCACGTCATGCCACACCCCG
>JBBSIW010000101.1:0-7581 GCA_038231895.1 Solirubrobacterales bacterium
CCCGGTGCCAACCACTCCGGCACAGCTTTCTCCATCACCGCAGCAGACATCCTCACCCTCCCGCATCGCCCATCAAGATGCAGGAACAGTTCGCCGAACGCCGAACAACACCTACCAGCAGGCTAACAAAGCACTACTAGCGCGCGGCACCGGTATCGGCGCGCAGACTCTCGCTTGCGTGATAGCGAGTGCTCCGCCCCCGGCCGCGCTGCTCCACAAGGCCTGTGTCAAGCAGCCGCCGGAAGTCGGCGCTTGCGGTCGCCGGCGACACCCCTGCCTCCGTGCCGTAGCTGGTTCGGTCCGAGCCGCCGACGAGACACTGCTCGAGCGCGATCACCAAACGATCCGGCCAGCCGCGGCGCTCGACGAACGCCTCGAGGGAGCTCCAGCGAGCCCCTGCCTCCTCGATCTGGGCGAGCCGGCGGTGGGCCTGCGCGAGGTGTGCCTCTACGCAGAAGGCGACCCAGGCCGAGGCGTCTCGCTCGGGCTGGTAGCGGCCGCCCTGAGTCTCATGAAGCGCAGCGTAGTAGGCGGCCGTATGGGCGCCGAGGTACTCCTCGATCGAGGCGAGCTCCGGCGTGACGAGCCCTTCGCGCGCGAGCACAAGCGATTGCACGATGCGCGCGAGACGACCGTTGCCGTCGCGGAAGGGATGGACTGAGACGACGTGCAGGTGCGCCATGGCCGCGCGCACGACGACGTGCGCGTCAAGATCGCCTTGCTCGAGCCAGTCTGTGACCGCGACCATGAGACCGGGGGCCATGTCCCCGTCGGGTCCCTCGTAGCGGTGGCCTTGGATGCCTGCGGTCACGGCGACGGGTCCAGTCCGCCAGAGGCCCGGACTCTTGTCTCGCTGGAAGCTGCAGGCGTCGAAGTGCAGATCGAGAATGACCCGGTCGAGCCAGCGAAAGACAGGATCGCCGGCCATCACGCCCACGTGGTCCATCGCACGGGCGTAGCAAGCCACCGCCATCCGGTTCGCGTCCTCCGGATCCGCGGGCTCTTCGCCGCTCACCAGCGCTACGGCATCCTCGGGCGCTACGCGGAAGCCCTCGATCGAGGTCGAGCTCTCGACAGCCGTGGCTCGGACCAGACGCCGCAGCGTACCCATCCACGGCACGGATCGGCTTGCCTCGTGGCGCAAGGCGCGGCGGAGCTCGTCGAGCTCGTCGAGTCGGGCCTGTAGCTCGGGTGTGATCGAGGGAGTGGCGAACAGCACTGTGTGGCAGTCTAGACGATTAGTCGTATAGTCGTCGAGCTGCGGTTTAGCGCGCGCGGGTCCAATCCGACCGGTCGTCCCTCTAACTTCCTCGCATGTCCTCATCACCTGCCATCTCCCCGCTCGAGGTCGAGGCGATTCGCGAGACGACCGCCCAGAACCTCGCCGAAGTGCTCGACGAACATGGTGCCCACGCTGATCTCGCCTGGCTGGAGCGGGGAGCACTGATGCTGTTGCCCGCCTTCGACGACCCCGATATGCCCGACGAGGCGCGCCAAGCCCTTCCGGACGCCCTCGAGGAGCGTGCCGACGGACCCGCCGCGACGATGCTTGCGGCGCTGCGCGACTACGGTCGTGCGCCGCTTGCGCGCATGGCTGGCGCTGCGCTCGAGCGCCTCGCGCAGCGTGGCATGGAGGCCACTGCGTGGGACGAGGGTCGCGAGCTCGCTCTCGACGAGGTTCGCCACTGCCATGTGGGTGACCGCGAGCTGATGCTCGCCACGGTGCGCCGGACCGGCGAGAACAGCGTGCAGGCGGCGCTGGTGGAGCTCGAGCACTGGGAATCCGGACCGGTCGTGGTGGGAGGGATGCTCACCGACCCCGCCCCGGCAGCGGAGGCGAGCGCGCTCCTGGACAGCCAGCCGGCCGAGATGACCCGCCTCGAGCGCGACGACGCGGTCGTCACCCTGCAGGATGCTTTGGAGCACATGGCCGGATACGACGTCGCGCTGCCAGGCGAGCTGTGCCCGGTGGTGCCGATCCTGGCCCGCGCTCTCACGGGGGACGCTCACGGGCTGGGCGAGCTCCACTACGACCTTCCCGACGCCGACGAGCGCGCCGTCGAGGCGTGGATGACCGACTTCAACGCCCGTCCCCGCGCCGAGCGCGACCGCGTGGTCGGTCCCGCCATGGACAGGATGGTCGCCGGTGCCGGCCCCGCACGCCGGCCGAGCTCGGCTGGCGCCCGGCGAGCCAAGCGCAAGGCTACGAGAACCGCACGCAAGCGAAACCGACGCTGAGGCACGCGCGGGGCAGCCACGCCCTGCCTTACGCCGAGCGAGACCGTGACCGCTGATGTAGGGTTACATCACTATGCGGCGCACGCAGATCATGCTCACCGAGGCTCAGCACGCCGCCCTGCGCGATGAGGCGGGCCGCACCGGGCAATCGCTGGCCGAGTTGATCCGTCGCGCACTCGACGCGCGTTATGCGTCGATCTCAGATGCCGAGCGCTTGCGGCTGGTGGACACGGGCTTCGGTGCGTGGGCCGAGCGCGACGAGACCGGCTCGGAGCCCGTCGAGCGGACTCCGTCGGGAACGCTGCAGCGCCTGCACCGCACGTTTTGAGCGCGCTGGCCGATACGTCGGTCCTGGTGGAGTACCTACGAGGAGTCGACGAAGCGCGGCAGCTGCTGCGGCCCGCGATCGCGCGCGGGGAGGTGGTGGCGGCATCGGTGCTCACGCGTGTCGAGCTGTTCACCGGTATGCCACCCGAGACGGGTCACAGGACCGAAGCACTCGTCGCGGCAATCCACTGGCTCCCCCTTGACGGCGCGGTCGTCGATGAGGCGGACTCCCTCGCGCGCCGCTTTGGGCGCAGCCATTCCGAGATCGATGCCGTCGACTACTGCGTCGCTGCCTCGGCGCGCGTGCACGGGCTCGACCTGTGGACGCTCGATATCGAGCGCTTTCCGATGTTCGAGGGGCTCCGCGCGCCTTGGTGACGACGGGGCTGCCTATCAGCCCTTGACGGCAGGCGACCCGGCGAGGTCGTCCAGCGAGACCGCGGTCAGGCCACCGCGGGTCAGCCTCGTGAGCAGCTCGTCGAGCGCGGCCATCGAGCCGGGCGACGCCGGGTCGACGGTCACCACCACCACCTGGCCGCGACGCACGGGCTCGCTCACGGCGGGACTCGGGAGGGTCATCCGCACCGCTCCGTCGACCGCCTTGGCGCCGCTCACGCGGCCGTAGTAGTACTCGCCGAGGTTGAAGCCCTTTCGGGGCGCGAGGAAGTAGAAGCGCTTGGGCAGCGCGAATTCGTGGGCGTCGCCCTTGAGGATTCGGCGGGTCTTGAGCCAGTGCAGGGTCTTGCCCTCGGTGAGCTCGGGCATCACGTCGTCGCCGTCGGCGGTGATCGTGGCCAGCTCGCCGCGGCTCGCATCGGTGCGCAGGGCAAACGTCGCGTGCGCGTCGCGGGCGGCCAGGGCGCGGTGCACAGCGGGGATTCCCTCCCGGGGAACGCGCAGCACGAGCCCGACCTGGGGGCGCTGCGTGGCCACGTGCGTCAGCGGCTTGGCGTGCAGGGTCTTTGCCACGACCGAGTAGGCGTCGTCGCTGTTGAGCGTCCACCCGAGCACGAGCAGGGCGCTCGCGGCAGTGGTGGCCAGACGGGACGCGCGCATGACCCACCGGGGGCGCGGCGACACGCGCGAGGGCGGGTCGAGCACGAGGGGCGCAGCCGGCGGGGCGTGGGGCACGTCGGGCGCCGTGAAGCGGCCGTCGAAGATGTCGCGCAGGGCGTCGTGGAGCTCGGGGAGGCTCTCGGCCCGCAGGCCCAGGCCCTGCCCCTCCGCTATCCGCGCGTTGACGCGTGCGTGGCCCCACGGCGCTCCGTAGGCGACCACCGGGCAGCGGCGCAGCAGCGCCTCCATCGCAGTGACTCCCCCGGTCGAGTGGATGAGGGCATCGGCGGCGCCCAGCAGATCGCTCATCTCCTTGGTGAAGCCGAGGATGCGCACGCGCGGCTCGTCGCCGAACGCGGCGTTCAGGCGTGTGTGAGCCTCCTCATTGCGTCCGGCGAGGACGACCACCAACCCGCCCGGAACCGACCGCAGCGCGGTGGTGACCGCGCCGTCGAGGTCCCCCACCCCCCAGCCGCCGCCCGAGACGAGCACGACCGGGTCCTCCGCGGGCAGCTTCAGGCGCTCGCGTGCCTCGCCGCGGTCGCAGGGCTCGAGGAACTCGGGCGAGACCAGCGGGCGCACCCGGAGCACGCTGCCGGGCCCGGTGATCGGCTCGATGCGCTCGACCGCCTGCTCGTAGCAGACCAGGTGCAGGTCACAGCCCTTGTGGGCCCAGAACAGGTGGTCGGCGAGGTCGGTGATCGTGGCCAGCACCGGCATCGTCAGCCGCCCCTGCTTGCGCAAGATGCCCAGCACGTTGGTGATCGTGGGGTGCGTGGAGATCACCACGTCGGGATCCCAGTTGCGCACGCGGCGCAGCATGCCGCGCAGGAAGAACATGCGCAGGACCCCGCGGCCGACGACGCGGACCGGTGCGACCTTGGTGAACAGGTCGTAGACCAGCCCGTACATCCACGGCACGAACTTCAGCTGGAAGCGGTAGCCGTCGCGGATCACGTGCTCGGAGAAGCGCCCGAGCCATTGCAGGCCCTCGACGACCTCGATCTCGGCGCGCGGATCGGATGCCGCGACTTCGGCGGCCAGCGCCCGGGCGGCGGCGGCGTGGCCCTCCCCCACGTCGGCGGACAGGATGAGCACACGCGCGGGACGCTCCGGCTCCAGCGAGTCCTCGACCTCGCGCACGTGGCGCTCGGCCAGCGCGAGGATGGGTCCAGCGGGGGCGAGGGCCGGGGCCGGCGCGTGGGCCTGGGCCGCGTGGAACTCATACGTGGCGCGCAGGCCGTCGGCCAGCGACCAGCGGGGGGTGAAGCCGAGGGTCTCCTGCGCGGCGGCGCTGGCCAGGCACGACCGGGCGACCTCCCCGCGACGAGCGGCGGCGTGCCGGACGAGCGGATCCTCACGGCCGGTCGCGACCGCCAGCGCACGCGCCAGCTCGATCACCGAGGTCTCCGCGCCACATCCGACGTTCATCGGCTCGGTCGAGGTGCTCTCGCCCGCCGCGACCATGGCCGATACGACATCGTCGACGTACACGTAGTCGCGCGTGCTCGCCCCGTCGCCGTAGACCACCAGCGGCTCGCCCTCGAGCATCCGCCGGCAGAAGATCGCCACGACGCCGCCCTCGCCGCCAGAGTCCTGGCGCGGCCCGTACACGTTCGCCAGGCGCAGCGACACGGTGACCATGCCCCTGCGCGAGAAACGGTGCACCTCGCGCTCGGCCGCGAGCTTGCTCGCGCCGTAGGGTGAGAGCGGGCAAAGCGGCGCCGACTCGGCCGTGGGGAGCTCGCGGGCATCGCCGTAGAGCCCGCCGCCGGTGGAGGCGAAGACGAAGCGCCGGACGCCGGCGGCGCGAGCGGCTTCGAGCACCTTGAGCGTGCCCTTGTGGTTGACCTGCGCGTCGTGGTCGGGATCGACCATCGAGCGCGTGACGTCGACTTGGGCGGCGAGATGGAACACCGTGTCGGGGCGAAACTCACGCAGCAGGCGGCGCATCGCCCCGGCGTCGCGCACGTCGGCGCGCTCGAGCGCCACGGCGTCGTGCTGCAGTGCCCCGTGGAGGTTCTCGCGGCGCCCCCGCGAGAGGTCGTCGATCACCAGCACGCGATCACCGCGCGCGACAAGTGCGTCGACGAGGTGGGAGCCGATGAACCCGGCCCCACCGGTGACCGCGACCCGCCGGGGGTCTGTGCCGTTAGCTTGTGACATAGGGGTGACGAGCTGCTATTCGCCGCGCCTGCACAAACTCCGGCACGACCTACGGAGAGACGTACCGCAGATCGCTCGCGGAGTTACGTGCGCGCACCGCCGCCCGGGCACGGCGCAGCAACCGCTCCCACCCCGGGCACAGCCAGCCTACACGGCGCCGCGGTCTGAATGCAGGTCACGCCGCGCCAGGTCGACGGCTGGGAGAGGTGGGTGTGCTTCTTCTCGGAGTTTTTGCCATCGGACAATCCGTCCACCCGACTGTCCGATTCCAAGATCGCCGAAAAGGAGCACCCGCCCCGAGCGGCCCCGCGCCGCGCCGGGCCCGCCCGCCGGGCTACAGCCCCCCGAGGTCGCAGTCCACGTCTGCCAGCGCGCCCAGCCGATCGCTCACGTCGGACTTCTCGGTCATCAGGCGGCGGGCGTGGTCGAGGTCGTCGGAGCGCCCCACCGACAGGGCGCCGGCCACGCGCCCCTCCTGGACGTAGAAGACGCTGAACTCGCCGTCCTCCGGCGAGCCGCGCACGATCTCCTCGTCCCACTGGTTGGCGGGGCCGACGTACTCCATCGAGGCCCAGTCGGCGAGGTCTGAGAAGAAGTAGGGCACGACGTCGTGCGGCGTCGCCTGGCCGAGCATGTTCAGCGCCGCGGTCTTGCCGTGGTTCAACGCCACGTCCCAGTGCTCGACGCGGATCGCGCGGCCGTGGATGGCGCTCTCGTACTCGCACAGGTCGCCGGCGGCGTAGATGCCCGGTACGGATGTCTCGAGCTGGGCGGAGCAGCGCACCCCCCCGCGCTCGCCGAGCGCCAGCCCGGCCGGCTTGGCCAGCATCACGTCGGGCGCCACGCCGGCGCCGATCACCACCACGTCGGCTTCGAGCTCGAGGCCGTTCTTGGTGATGACCTTCTGCACGCGGTCCCCCTCGCCCTCGAAGCGCTCGAGCTCGTCGCTCCCGTGCACGGTCACACCGTGCTCCTCGAGCACGCCCTGGAAGAAGGCGCCGGCCTGCGCGCCGAAGCCGCGCTCGTGGGTCACCGACTCCTGCATCACGATCGAGCAGCGGTGGCCCAGCGTGATCAGCGAGGCCGCCACCTCGGTGCCGATGTAGGAGCCGCCGATGATCACTACGTGCTCAGCCTGCTTGGCATCCTCGACGATCGCGTCGGCGTTGCCCAGCACGCGCAGGTAGTGGATGCCCTCGAGGCGCCCGCCGTCCACCGGCAGGCGGCGCACGTTGGCGCCGGTGGCCAGCAGCGCCTTGTCGAAGCCGACCACCTCGCGGTTTGAGAGCTTCACGGTGCGCTGCGCCGGGTCGAGCTTGATCGCGCTGGTGCCGGTGAGCAGCTCGACGTCCTGCTCGCCCCACCACTCATACGGGCGAAACAGGCAGTCATCGACCGTCTCCTTGCCGGTCATGTAGCCCTTCGAGCAGGGCGGGCGGTTGTAGGGCGGATGGGGCTCGCGGCCCACCACCGTCACGCTGCCCTGCGCGCCGGACTCACGCAGCCAGCGCGCGCAGTTGGCGGCGGCCAGCCCCCCGCCAATCAGCAGGAAGTCGACCTGACGGTCAGCCACCGGGCGCGGCCCCGTTGCTGGAGAACTGTTGGGTGATGTGTGCCTCCAACCCCGGGTCCAGCACGATGAGCACCTCGTCACCGCTCTCGATCACCGACTCGCCCTTGGGCACGAAGCCGCCGCCCTCCCGGAGGATGGAGATGATCAGGCTGCCTTCGGGCATGTCCACGTCGCACACGCGCCGGCCCACCACCGGGCAGCCGTCCGGGACCTGGAGCTCG
>JBBSIW010000102.1:0-7559 GCA_038231895.1 Solirubrobacterales bacterium
CCCGGGCAGCGGCATAGACGATTTTCACGGCCGTGGCGTGGCCTGTGACGGCACGTGCGATGCTATTCTCGTCGCACAGCTTTCGTGGGCCGGCCGTGAGCCGGAATGCAGTTCGAAAGTGGGCGCTCGCCCGCTTTTTTTTCGTTCAGGAGGGAATTTAGTGAGCACGATTCAGGCCGACATCGAAGCCCGGCTGGCCATCGCCGAGCCCGAGGTCGATGTGCTGCTGGCCGAGGTGGTGGGCGCCCGCACGCTGCGGCTGTTCATCGACCATCCGGAGGGAGTGACCCTCGAGCTGTGCGAGCGCGTCTCCCGGCAACTCGCCGACCTGCGCACCACCTACGCGCTCGAGGTCTCGTCCCCCGGGCGTGAGCGTCCGCTCTCAAAGCCCGAGCACTTTGCCCGCTACATCGGCCACAAGGCCCGGGTGCGCACGTCGGCGCCCCTGCGGGAAGCCGACCGGCGGAGTTACACCGGCGAGCTGGTCGGTGCCTCCGATCGCGAGGTCACCGTAGCCGCTCCAGAGGGCGTCGTGGCGATCCCATACGCCGACATTCAACGCTCTAACCTCGTGGGGGAGTAGCTATGTCCAAGGAGATCCTCGAAGCCACCGTTGCCCTCGGGCGCGAGAAGGGCATCGCCCCCGACAAGCTGTTCTTCGCGCTCGAGGACGCTCTGCTCTCGGCGTACAAGAAGACCCCGGGCTCGGCCAAGTACGCCCGCGTCGAGATGGATCGCGAGATCGGCGACTTCACCGTGTACGAGCTGCTCATCCCCGAGCGCCTTGAGGCCCAGCTGATCGTGGAGACGATCGACGAGGGCACGGTCATCGACCCCGAGACCGGCGAGGCGCGCGAGCCCGAGGACCCGGAGATCGACCCCGAGAAGTTCGCGCAGTACCGCGATCAGATCGAGGAGCGCGACGTCACCCCCGACGACTTCGGCCGGATCGCCGCTCAGACCGCCAAGCAGGTCATCCTGCAGCGCGTTCGCGAGGCCGAGCGCGACATGATGTTCGAGGAGTACCGCGACCGGGTGGGCGAGCTCGTGACGGGCATCGTCCAGCAGTCGGACTCGCGCTACACGCTCGTGCAGCTGCGCGAGCGCGTCGAGGCCCTGCTCCCCAAGTCCGAGCAGATCGACGCCGAGCGCTACGAGCACTCCGGTCGCATCAAGGCGGTCATCAAGGAGGTCTCCGCGTCGACCAAGGGGCCGAGCATCATCGTCTCGCGCCGTGACCCGGAGCTGATCAAGAAGCTCTTCGAGCTCGAGGTACCGGAGATCGCCGATGGGCTGGTGGAGATCTCAAACGTCGCGCGCGAGCCCGGATACCGCTCGAAGATCGCCGTCATCTCGCACGCCGACGGCGTGGATCCCGTGGGGGCCTGCGTCGGACCGCGCGGCTCGCGCGTGCGCATGGTGGTCTCCGAGCTGCGCGGCGAGAAGATCGACATCATCCCCTACAACGACGAGCCCGCCCGCTTCGTGGCCAAGGCACTGTCGCCGGCCCGCGTGCGCGAGGTGCTCGTCGACGATGAGGGACGCCAGGCCACCGTGATCGTGCCCGACGATCAGCTTTCCCTGGCCATCGGACGCGAGGGTCAGAATGCCCGGCTCGCCGCTCGGCTCACCGGCTGGCGGGTGGACATCAAGTCCGAGACCGAGTTCTCGGCCGAGGAGGCCGAGCACGGATATGAGGAGGAGGAGGTCGGCGGCCGCTGCGCCGCCATCCTCGCCAACGGCCGTCGCTGCCCCAACGCCTCGCTGCCCGGCTCGCGCTACTGCGGGCTGGACTCCCACCAGGCCCTGGCCCAGCAGGAGGGCGATCACGTCGCGCCCGCGGCCGAGGCGGATGCGGTCGGCGAGGGCGTGGGCGCCCCGACCGAGGTCCCAGCCTCCGAGGCGGGCGAAGGCGCCGCCTCCTGATGGCCAAGCGACGCGTACACGAGATCGCCAAGGAGCAGGGGCTGACCAGCAAGGATCTGCTGGCCAGGCTCGAGGCGGCTGGAATCGAGGCCAAGGCGGCCGCCTCGTCGGTGGAGGAGAGCGATGTACTTCGGGCCCTGGGCAATGGGAGCGTCTCGGCGGCTGAGTCGGTCCCCGCGCCCGACTCGCCCATACCGGGCGGAGGAGAAGACGGGTCCACGGCGGCTCAGGTGGAACCGGGCACGGACTCCTCGTCGGCATCGGCGCAGCCCAAGCAGCGCCCGACCCGCGACTCCTTGGCAGGGGAGCGCGTCCCCGGAGCCGGCGCCGGTGGACGCCGCCGCGTGGTGATCGACTCCCAGGCCTCCCGGCGTCAGCCCGGCGGACCGCCGCCGCAGCCGCCTCGCCGCCAGCGCCGTGGACGCCGACGGCGCGGCACCTACGACGAGGCTGCCGCCTCCCAGCCGGCGCCCGCGCCCGCGGCGCCCGACGCCATCCGCATCAACTCGGGCTCGACCGTCAAGGAGACCGCCGAGTCGATGGGCGTGGCGATCCCGGAGGTGATCAAGAAGCTCATGGGCCTGGGCCAGATGGCCACGCTCACGCAGACGCTCTCCGACGACGCCATCGGCGTTCTGGCCGAGGAGCTCGGCAAGAAGATCGAGGTCGTCCACGCCGCCGACGACGTCGAGGTCGAGCCGATCTTCGAGGACGCCGCTGACGATCTCATCGATCGCCCGCCGGTCGTGGCCATCATGGGCCACGTCGACCATGGCAAGACCTCGCTCCTCGACGCCATCCGCGAGTCCGAGGTGGTTGCCGGAGAGGCCGGGGGGATCACGCAGCACATCGGGGCCTATCAGGTGCGTCACAAGGGAAAGGTCGTGACCTTCCTCGACACCCCGGGCCATGAGGCATTCACCGCCATGCGCGCCCGCGGGGCGCAGGTCACCGACGTGGCGATCATCGTCGTGGCGGCTGACGATGGGGCAAAGCCCCAGACCGACGAGGCGATCGACCATGCCAAGGCGGCGGACGTGCCCATCGTGGTGGCCGTCAACAAGATCGACAAGGAGGGCGCAGACCCCACCCGGGTGCGCACCGAGCTCACCCAGCGCGACCTTCAGCCCGCGGAGTGGGGCGGCGAGACCGAGTTCGTGGACGTCTCGGCCCGCACGAGACAGGGCCTGGACGACCTTCTGGAGACCGTCCAAGTGGTCGCTGATCTCGAGGAGCTCAAAGCCAACCCGAACGCGGAGGCCTCCGGCGTGGTCATCGAGTCAAAGCTCGACCCGGGGCGCGGCCCGGTGGTGACCATTCTGGTTCAGCGGGGCACCCTGGTCGTGGGCGACGCGCTCGTGGCCGGCTCGCACTGGGGGCGGGTGCGCGCCATGCAGGACTTCCTGGGGACCAAGGCCAAGCGCGCGCTGCCGGGGGAGCCGATCGAGGTGCTGGGCTTCGACGGGGTGCCCGAGGCCGGTGAGTACGTGCGCGTCGTGGAGAACGAGCGGCGCGCGCGAGCGCTCGCCGGAGACCGTGCCAACCGGCTCAAGACGGAGGCGCTGGCGCGGCGATCGGGGGCCAAGATCTCGCTCGAGGACGTGTTCACGCTGGCCCGCGAGGGGCGCGTCAAGGACTTGAACCTCGTCCTCAAGGCCGACGTCTCGGGCTCGCTGGAGGCGGTCGAGGACGAGATCGCCCGCCTGCCCCAGGATGAGGTGTCGGTCAACGTCATCCACCGTGGGGTGGGCGGCATCAACGAGTCCGACGTGATGCTGGCCTCGGCCTCGGCGGGCATAGTGCTCGGCTTCAACGTCCGTCCGGTGGGGGAGGCGCGCAGCGCGGCCGAGCACGAGGGTGTCGAGATCCGAAGCTACACGGTCATCTACCGCGCGATCGAGGAGCTGCGCGCGGCGATGGAGGGCATGCTCGAGCCCGAGGAGGTCGAGGACACGCTGGGCGAGGTCGAGATCCGCCAGCTCTTCCGCGCCTCGCGCGTCGGCACGATCGCAGGGTCCTACGTGACCCGCGGCAATGTCACACGGGGCGCCAAGGTGCGCCTTGTGCGCGAGGGGACGATCGTCTACGACGGTGAGATCGCGAGCCTGCGGCGGTTCAACGAAGACGTGCGAGAGGTCGCGCAGGCCTTCGAGTGCGGCATCGTGCTCAGGGACTTCCAGGACGTCAAGGAAGGCGATCAGCTTGAGGTCTACGCGACGCGGCAGGTCGAGCGCGAGCTGTAGGAGTGGCTTCGGGCGCCGCGCCCCCGCGAGCGTTCATCGCCGTTCTCGTCGTCCACCTGCACTTCCCCGAGGCCGCAAGCCTCAAGGCCAAGCGCAGGGAGCTCGCCCCCGTGAAGGCGTTCCTGCACGGCCGGCTCGGCGCCGCGATCTCCGAGGTCGATCATCACGAACGCTGGCAGCGCGCCACCCTCGTCGCGGCGCTCACTGCCGGCGAGCCAGGCCGCGTCGGCGAGGCGGCGGATGCGCTCGAGCGCTGGCTCGACGCGCGATTCCCCGCGGGGGTACGGGTGGAGCGGACGGTCGCCTCGCTCGCGGACCTTCAGGACTGATGGTGGGGTCTCGCGAAGGACCGGCGAGCTAGGATGCCGGGCGAGCGTCTTCGTCGCGTGAACGAGGCTGTCCGCCAGGTTCTCAGCGACGCCATCACCCTCGACCTCAAGGACCCGCGCGTTGGATTCGTCACCGTGACCGCTGTCCAGACCAGCCCAGACCTTCGCCATGCCCACGTGTTCGTGAGCGTCCTCGGCGACGATGAGCAACGCGCCGCCTCCCTCGACGGGCTGCGCTCCGCCCACGGCTACCTGCAGCGGCGCGTGGGGTCCGAGCTGCGCCTCAAGCACACCCCGACACTGGCCTTCGAATACGACGAGAGCATCGAGCGGGGAGTGCGGATCTCGGACCTGATCGACCGGGAGCTCGGCCGATGAGCCGGGCGACGCTGACCGAGGGCGTGATCGGCTCTCAGGACAGCCGGCGCCAGGTGCTGGAGGAGCTCGCCGCGGCGGAGAAGCTCATCCTCGTCACCCACGAGAACCCGGACGGCGACGCGCTGGGGTCGCTGATGGCGATGCGGGAGATCCTCCAGCGGCTGGGCAAGGACGCCCTCATGTTCATGGCCGAAGACGAGCTGCCCCTGCCCTACGAGTACCGCTTCTTCGGGCTCGAGGGCTTGGTCAGCGCGCCGCCCGAGGATGTCGCGCAACGCACGATGATCTTCCTCGACTGCGGCAACATCGATCGCAATCCGGCGGAAGCGCTCGAACGCGACGGCGCGCACATCCTCAACATCGACCACCACCACGACAACACGCGCTTCGGGACCGTGGACCATGTCGTCGCAGAGGCCTCGTGCACCGCGGAGATCGTGTGGGACCTGATGGACGGGCTGGAGGTGGAGCCGACCCTGACGATTGCGGAGGCGCTCTACGTGGGGCTGGTCACCGATACGGGCAAGTTCATGTACGAGAACACCGGCACGCGGGCCCACGTGATGGCTGCGGCGCTGATCGAGGCCGGCGTCGACGTCCACGACATCTACCGGCGTCTGTACGAGGGCATTCCCTACGGCAAGCTCGAGCTCTTGGCGCGGGGGCTGGCGAACATCGAGCGCTTCGACGAAGGCGCCCTGACCCTGACCCATCTCACCGCCGCGGACTACCACGAGACCGGAGCCGAGGAGAACTACTCCGAGGGAGTGGTGGACCATCTTCGCTCGGTGCACGGCACGGCCGTCGCCGTGCTCGTTCGCGACCTGCTGGGCGAAGCCCGGGCCGGGAGGCGCAAGGTCTCGCTGCGGGCGACCGACGAGCGTGTCGACGTCTCGCGCATCGCTCGCGTCAAGGGCGGCGGCGGTCATCGCCAGGCCGCGGGCTTTGGCACCGAGATGCCCTGGGAGGAGCTCGTGGCCTTTCTGCGCGGCGAGGTCGCCGCGCAGCTCTAGCGGCCCGCGGCCACCCACGAGCGCACGCCGCATGGACGGCATCATCCTGGTCGACAAGCCGGCCGGCAAGACCTCTCACGACATCGTAGCCGCGGTGCGCCGCGGCCTGCCCGGACGGCGCCGGGTGGGACACGCGGGAACGCTCGATCCCTTCGCCACCGGCCTCTTGATCGTGCTCGTGGGCAGGGCGACGCGGGCGCAGCGCTTCTTCATGGCGCTGCCCAAGACCTACCAGGCGACCGCCCGCTTCGGTGCGGTTTCGAGCACCGGCGACCCGGAGGGCGAGATCACGGAGACCGGCACGCCGGCACCCGATCCGCTCGAGCTCCCGGTCGGTCTCCTCCGCCAACGGCCTCCTGCGCATTCGGCGGTCAAGATCCGGGGTGAGCGTGCGTATCACCGCGCGCGCCGGGGGGAGGAGGTGGAGACCGCCGAGCGCACTGTGGAGGTCCGGCGCTTCGACCTGCTGCGCCGCGAAGGCGAGCGTATGACGCTCGAGATCGAGTGCTCGTCGGGGACCTATGTCCGCAGCCTGGTGGCCGACTTGGGCGATGCCTACTGCGAGTCGCTGCGCCGCACCGCCATCGGCCCGTTCGCGGTGGGCAACGCGGACGCGGAGGGGCTGATCGGACTGGCCGAGGCGCTGGCGTTCATGCCCGAGCAGCGCCTGCAGGGGGAGGAGGCGCGGCGGGCCGGCCACGGCGCCGCGGTCGGGGGGGATGCCGATGGGTTCGTGCGCCTGACGGACGAGCGAGGGCTGATCGCGGTGGCTGAGCCGCGGGACGGGCAGCTCAAGCCCGTCGTAGGCTTCCGCGGCTCATGAGGGTCACTGCCCTGGCGGACGTCGAGCCGCGCCCGCGCAAGGTCGCCGTCGGCGAGTTCGACGGGGTGCACCTGGGCCACCGCGAGGTGATTCGCGGCGCCGACACGGTGGTCACGTTCGATCCTCACCCGGTGGCGGTGGTTCGTCCCGAGGTGGCGCCCAAGCTGCTCACCAGCCTGCCGGTCAAGGCCGATCTCGTCGCCTCGCTGGGCGTTGAGGAGATGGTGGTCATCCCCTTCGATGCCGACTTCGCGGCCCAGGGGCCGGACGCGTTCATCGAAGAGGTGCTGGTCGGCCGGCTGCAGGCCACGCGCGTCGCCGTAGGCGAGAACTTCCGCTTCGGTCATCGGGCGGTGGGCGATGCCGCCCTGCTGACCCGCCACGAGTCCTTCGCCACCCGCGTCGTGGCGCTCGTAGAGGTGGAGGACGAGATCGTCTCCTCTACCCACATCCGCGGGCTCGTAGTTGCGGGCGAGGTCGACGATGCGGCGCGCTTCCTCGGTGCCCCGTTTCAACTGCGCGGTCCGGTGGTCGCAGGGGACCGGCGCGGCCGCGAGCTGGGCTATCCCACGGCGAACCTGGTTCCCGATGATGCGCTCGTCTGCCCCGGGCACGGCGTCTACGCGTGCTTCGCCGACGGCCGTCCGGCCGCGGTCAACGTCGGAGTCCGGCCCACGTTCGACACCGGCCGCGGCGTGCTGATCGAGGCCTTCATCATCGATTACGAGGGCGACCTCTATGGCCGAGAGCTGCGGCTGGAGTTCCTCGAGCGCTTGCGGGGCGAGCGGCGATTCGACGGCGTCGACGGGCTGGTCGCACAGATGGGCATTGACGTCGAGCGCGCACG